>NZ_BAAILP010000253.1:21391-28251 GCF_054589055.1 Novosphingobium sp. 11B
CCGCCATCGACGAACCAGTTCTGCCCGGTGACATAGCCGGCATCATCGCTAGCGAGAAAATGGACGGCGGCGGCGATATCCTCCGGCTGCCCTTCGCGGCCCAGCGGCGCCAGCACTTCCAGCGCCCGGCTGAGCGCGTCGCCGTTGATGGCGATGGACAGCGGCGTGGCGACGCCGCCGGGGCTGACCGCGTTGACCCGGATGCCCAGCGGTCCGAACTCCAGCGCGGCGGTCTGCGTGGCGGAGATGATCGCCGCCTTGCTCATCCCGTATTCGCCCCAACCCGGCGTCCCCCTCGCGCCGGACAGCGAGGCGACGTTGACGATCGCACCGCCCCGCTCCATCCGCCGCGCCGCCTCTCGCATGCCGACGAGCACGCTGAGCGCATTGATCCGGTAATAGCGCGCGGCGCGCTCCGCATCGGCTTCGGCCATGTCATGGACACCGGCCGAGGCGGCGTTGTTGACCAGCACGTCGAGCCTTCCGTGGCGCTCCATCGCCTCGTCCAGCAGGGCGGCGAACTGGCCCGCGTCCGATACGTCGGTATGGCGGAACGTGCAGCCCCACTGCGCCGCGCTTTCTGCGCAATCGGTGATGTCCCCGATCAGCACTTGCGCGCCTGCCCGGCGCAAACGCTGCGCCGTGGCAGCACCGATGCCCGAAGCCGCGCCGGTGATGACGATCGATGTTCCGGCGAGGTCAAACATGGTCGCGTCCTTTGCCTGCGGCACGGGCGGCAATATCGAGCGCCGCGATATAGCCGAACGTCATTGCCGGTCCCAGGCTGGCCCCGCCGCCGGGGTATTTGCCGCGCATGATCGAGTTGTTGTCCAGCCCGGCGGCATAGAGCCCGGCGATCGGCGCTCCATCGGCACCGAGCACGCGTGCATGCTCGTCGGTATCGAGGCCCTGTACCGAGCCCAGATCGCTGGGCCGCACCTCGATCGCGTAGAACGGCGCCTTGGTCAGAGGCCGCAGGGACGGGTTAGGCCCATGTCCCGCATCGCCCATGTACGTGTCATAGGCATTGGTGCCGCGACCGAAGTCGGGGTCCCGTCCGTCCGCCGCATGCCGGTTGAAGCGTTCCACGGTATCCGACAGCGCCAGCGGATCGAGCCCCAGCTCGCGCGCGAGTTCGGAAATGCTCGCCGCCTTGCGGGCGTAGCCGGAGGCGACCCACTTGTCCGGGCGGAACGGCGCGGGCTTGATCGCACCCAGACCGTAGCGCGCCACCGCCTCGGCATCGGCGATCTGCCAGATGCGCGTTACGCCCTTCTCCAGCGAGACTTCGCCGAAGTTCTGGTAATGGAAACTCTCGTCGACGAAGCGCTTGCCGTCGCGCGCATCGACCATGATCTGCCCCGGACAGTGGCGATCGAAGAACAGCGAGGGGAAAAGGCCGACGCTGCCGTCTTCGCGCTGATAGCGTGAGGCCGGCACCCAGATGCCGTTCGCCGCATTGTCCGGGTTAAGCCGCCCGCCCAGCTTCTCGGCCATGCGGATGCCGTCGCCCCGGCTGCCTTCGGGCTGGAGCGACCAGCCGGCCGCCGACTGGTGCAGCCACTTCTGCCGCATCGCCTCGTCCTGCCCGAAGCCGCCGGATGCAAGGACGACGCCTTGCCGCGTCTTGACCGTATGCCGCGCGCCGCCATGCTCGAACACCACGCCGGTCACCCGGCCGCCGTCGAACACGAGATCGCAGGCGCGGGCTTTCTCGATCAGGTGTACCCCCTCATCGCGCGCGGACTTGAACAGGCGCCCCGCCAGCGCATTGCCGTTGGCCATGTGCCTTCCGCGCCGTCCCCGCAGCCGGTCGAAAGCGTAGCCCGCCATGCGCGAGGCAGTCAGGCGAAATGCCGAAAGTGAGCGATTCCAACCCTGCATCGCCACCGCCTGCGCGGGGCTCAACTGCATTGACTTGAACAACCCCATCTCGCGGATCGGCGGACGCACGCGCTCGAAATCCGCGCCCAGCGCATTGCCGTCGAAATCAGCCGTGAGCAGGCAGCGGCCCTGATTCCAGCCTGCCGCAGCAGGGGCGTAATCGGGAATGTCGCTGGGCGTCAGCCGTACCGTGGTCCGGCGTTCCATGAAGGCCAGCATCTCGCCCGACTTGTCGAGATACGTATCGATCTTGGCGGCGTTGAAGAAGTTGCCCAGCACCGCCTCGAGATACGTGCGTGCCGAGGCCCGGTCGTCCGCGATACCGAGCGCCGGCTGGTGGTGGTTCGCAGGAATCCACACGCCTCCGCCGGAAAAGGCGGTGGTCCCGCCGAAGACATCGGCCGCTTCAAGGAGCACCACGTCCAGCCCGTTCAGCGCGCCGACGGTAGCTGCCGTCATGCCCGCTGCGCCCGAGCCGATCACCACCATGTCCGCCGTTTCGGGAAGTGCAATCACGCTCGCCCCGCTCATCGCGCATCCACCAGCTTGCGACCGACGAGGGCCGTCTCCACGGCAACCGTATCGAGATACTCGACGATCTCGCTGATGCGGCCGTCGCGGGTGCGCAGGATGAAGCAGTAAGGATTCTGCCGGTATGGGCCGTAAGGTCCGACACCCTCGACGCTGGCGATCACGACGGCGCGGTCTCCCTCGGCGATGATCTCGCTCACCGCCATGCGTGCGGGTTCGCGGAAGGTGGAGAGCATCGGGATCATCTCCGTCAGCAGGCGATCCCTGGTGAAATGCTTGGAAAGGGGCGTGTCGCCGATGATCGTCCAGGTCGCATCCTCGGCCAGCGATTCGAAACCGCCCATGAAATCACCACTGCACAACTTGTCGAAGAAAGCGCGCGCGATCTGCCTGCTGTCGGTCATGTCCTCTCCTATCGGCGTGGTCCTCCGTCGCTGCGGGGACGCCCGGAGTGAAACTCCCACATTTGACCGTTATGTCAATTAAAACGTCCGGAAAACGAGATATATTGCGATAAAATGGAATTTTCTTATGAATCACCGCCGAATTATGAATTCATATGGTCAATTTAATTGCGCTCACCAAGCGCCGCCGCCATAGTCCTTCGCAAACTCAGCCAGATGGGAGAGCAGGCATGGCATCGCGTACGATAACGGTCTTCGGGGGAACCGGAACGGCAGGAGGCGGCGTGGTCCGCGCGCTGCTGCAGGACGGCTGGACGGTCCGTGCCGTCACCCGCGATGAAACGGGCGACAAGGCAAAGGCTGCGCGGGCGCTCGGCGCCGAAACCGTGACCGCCGACATGGAAGACCGCTCGGCCCTGCGCCGGGCCATCGAAGGGGCGGACGCGGTCTATCTATCCGGTGCATCCCTGCAGGACCGCTGGGACATCGGGCAGGCCGTTCAGGGGATCATGGTCGCGGAAACGGTACGCGAAGTGGGCACCGGGCACTTCATCTATCAGTCCGCACAGGCGGCGGGCAGCCGGGGCGTGCTTTCGGTCGGCTCCAAGCGTGCGGTGGAAGAGCGGATAGCCGAACTGCACCTCGATGCCACGGTGCTGCGCCCGGCATGGTTCATGGACAACTTCCTGAACTACTTCCCGATCACGCAGAACGACGGCACGCTTACGATCGCAATGGCCTTGCCGACCGACGTGCAACTCGCGCTGATCTGCGCCGAAGACATCGGGCGCGCGGCGGCGGCGGTGCTTGCGTCGCCAGACAATTGGCGCGGGCGCGAGATCGATCTCGTCGCCGATGTCGGCAGCACGGCCCGGATGGCCACGATCGTCGGCGAACTTGCCGGAAAACCGGCGACGGCCGTCGAAGTCCCGATGGCCGCGATCGAGGAGCACTGGCCGCAGGGCGTGGACCTCTATACCTGGCTGGCCACGAAGCCCGCGGAGAACGACACTGGCGCGCTGACGGCGCTGGTCGGCTCGCCGATCGACTTTCGCGCATGGGCCGAAAAGCACCTCGCGCCGACCTTGCGCGGCTGAGCGGAGGCGGGGTCGGCACACCGACCCCGCCCTTCGTCACATGAAGCGCTCGGCGCTGGCGAGGTAGGCGATGGACTCCGCCGGACGGCGCAGCAGTGTCTCCCAGGCCTGCGGATCGCGTGCGACGCCCTCCTCCATCGCCGTCTGCGTCGGCCAGTAGAGTTCGCGGATGCCGACGCAGAACGCGCCTTCGGGATGCAGGGCAGGCGAAGGGCGGCACCGCACATGGCGCAGCGCCTCGATCCGTCGTCCGAGCGCAAGGTCTTCATCATCGTCCCAGGCAGTCGCGCCCTCGCTGATGACGTATTGCAGCAGCTTGATGCTGATCGGACGGCGATCCAGCCGGAACAGTCTGTCGCCCGTCTCGACGCCCTCCTCGTTCCAGTCCGCCCCCGACTGCAGCACTTCCTCTTCGGCGAAGACGAACCGCAGCTTGTCCATGTCGACGAACAGCGGTTCGTCGGGGATCAGCAATTCGACGTAGTTGGGCTCGCCGGGAAAATCGATGGCGTCCTGCACGCAGTCGAACCACACTTCCGCCGTCGCCTCGAAATGCGTCTGGCGCGCGTCCAGCAGGTCCGAGTGAACCTGATGGCTCTGGGTGTAGGCGCGCATGGTCGATATCGTGCGGCCCATCGTTCCGTGGGGGTGCCGGTAGTGGTCGTGAAACCACTGCGCCGTCACGCCGGGTTTGCGCGGAATCGCGCCGAACATCTTGATACGAGACAAATACCCTCTCCGCCTTGTCGTTATGGGAACGGGGGCCGGTCACCCCGGCTGGAAAACCGGGAGGATGCTGCGATCCGCGATCTTCCAGACGCCACCTTCCTGTACGCACACGTCGATCACGTCGGCCACCGAACGCACCACCGGCGAAAGGTCCGCATCAGGCGAGCGGAACAGCGTCAGCAGCGAACGCACTTCCGCCCGCCCGTCGCCCAGCGCCGAAATCAGCGTGTTGGACAGGACATGACGCGAGGTGACGTGCGCCTCGGCCTGCCGGGCGGCCATCGCCGCCGCAATCGCAGCGCCGCTGATCGTGCCGGGCCGAGGCGAGCCGGGCCCGAAGGTCAGGTTCGCATCCTCGGCGAACAGCGCCGCCGCCTCGCCCGCACGCCCCTGGTCGATGAGCCAGAAGCCGCGCAGGGCCAATTCCGCAAGGTCGAGCCGATCCTCGATGGTGAGCTTCGTCATTGCCGCCTCCGTCACCGCAGCTTCACCGCTTCGAGCCCGCGCTGGCCGATATCCGGCCGCCGCTTGAGCACGGCTTGATCCTCGCCCGCCTCGACCCGGCGCAGCAGATCTTCGGGGTCGAACTCCACGCCGATCGGGTTCTCGGCAAACGCGGGGGAATAGAAGAACGCCGTCGCGTCCTCGATATTGTCGTAGTTGTCGACTTGCAGTTCGATCTGGTTCCCATCGGGGTCCTGATAGTACATCGAAGTCGTCGGCCCGTGATTGATCGGGAAGACCGGCGTGATGCCCACATCGCGCAGTCGCTTGTACGTCGCCATGAGATCGCCCAGGCTGTCGTAGGTGAAAGCCGCATGGTGGAAGCCCGCCACGCCGTCTTTCTGCTCCTCCAGATCCGGCATGTTCAGAACGGCGACGCGGTGGTGCTCCTCGTCATAGGAGAGGAATGCGAGGATTTCGTTCTCGAACGCAGCCTCGGCGCCGAGTACGGTCTTGTACCAATCGATCACCTCGCGAAAGCGCGATGTGCGCAGCACGAAATGGGCGAGCCGGACGGGCGGAATGATCGCCGCAGTCTCCGTGGCGGCAGTGGATTGCTGTGTCATGGTTGCTATCCTTGTGTCTGGATCGGGCGTCAGTGCGCCGCTTGCTCGCCGAAGACCGCCGACTGGAGCATCATCGTATCCATGAACTCGATCACTTCGACGAGGCGTCCGCCTGCCGCGCGCATCACGAAGGCATAGTAGGGCTGATCGTAAGGCCCGGTCGGCCCCACGCCGCGTCCGCTGCCCAGCAGCACGGCGCGGTCGCCCTGCACGATCGGCTCCTCGAAGCGGACGGCCGGCGGCTCGACGAAGTCCGACAGCAGCGGCACCAGCCGCGCGATCAGGTCCTTCGGTCCGTGATAGACGCCCGATGCCGGCGTCGTACCGATCACGGTGTAGATGCCGTCGTCGGCGAGCAGTTCGAACGCCTCCGGGAACCGCAGTTGCGCCAGCAGTTCGCCGAACCAGCGGGCAAGCCCTTGTGCATCCTCCATCGAATCCTCCTCTTCCTTACCTGTCTTATATTGATCTTTTGGTCAGGAAAGCATAACCCAAGGCGGATGACAAGGAGGCGTGTCACACAGACCGCCCGATCGGGAGAGAATGGCATGAAGTTTCATCACATGGCGCTGATGGTGACCAATCTGGAAGACGCCATCCGCCTCTGGCGCGACGTCATGGGCTTCGAACTGGGCGTCGAGACCGTGATCCCCGACGGGGCCGAGCCGGGGCCGAACACCTTCATGTATCCGGCGCTGCTGGACGACATCTTCAAGATCAAGGGCGCGCGTTCGCGTATGGCCCTGCTCAGTTCGAAGGACGGCGCCTTCATCGAGCTACAGGAATGCCTGAACCCCGCGATCACCAAGACGCCCGAGGAGAACTTGCGCTATGGCCATACCGGCATTCACGAACTCGGCCTGCTGGTGACAGACATCGACGGCTGGTTCGAAAAAGTCAGGGCCGCCGGCTACCGCACGCAGACGGACTACGTGTGGCAGTGCGCGTCGATGGGCCGCTCGTTCCTGTTCTACGACCAGGACGGCAACATGATCCAGCTCTGGGAGAACCTCGGCGAGCCGGAATGGAGCTGAGGCCGAGGCGCCCCCTAAGGCGTGACGACATTACATCGTATCGTCATTGCGAGCGTAGCGAAGCAATCGAGGGCAGTTTTACGCCGCTCTGGATTGCTTCGCTATGCTCGC
>NZ_BAAILP010000253.1:28367-32813 GCF_054589055.1 Novosphingobium sp. 11B
ACGGCGCGTCGATGAAGACGAGTTCGTAGAGGAATGCGATGTTGCGCAGGATTTCGGTCTCCGAAAACACGTCGCGGCCCGTCAGTTCACGGTACTCGGTCGAGACCGTGAACGGCGTGCCGCCGGCGCTGATGATCATGTAGTACATCCGCGCCGGATCACACTGGCGCACGATGCCCTGGTCCTGCCCGGCGCGGATGAGTTCGCGGATCGCGCCGAAGTGTTCACGCAAGTAGTTCTCGATGACCCACTGCAGGCGCGAGGTGTCCTGGTTGCTCTCCATGGTCAGGATACGGTGGATCTGCGGCTGGCGGGCGGACATACGAATGAACTGCTCGATGAACGTGCGCAGGCCCGCCGCGGCGCTGTCACCCGCCTTTTCCAGATGCGCCTTCATTTCCGCCGAATAGCGCTTGAGCGCATTGTCGATCGTCGCGATCCACAAGGCTTCCTTGGACTGGAAGTGATAGAGCACCAGCGTGTGCGTCACGTCCGCCCGGTCGGCCACGGCACGGGTGGAAGTGCCTTCGAAGCCGAACGCCCCGAAGCATTCCAGTGCGGCGGCCAGGATGCGCTCGCGCACATCGTCGCCCCGGCGGCTGGCGCGCTTGCGCTGTCGCTGCGGCGCCTTCTGGTCGATCGCGACCGGGTGCGTTTCCGCCCCGTCGAGCCGCACCGCGATGCGGCCGCTGCTCGCACGGCGGCGCTTGGCGGGCGCGGAATCTTCGGGAATATCGCTCGTTTCGGCCATTCGATCGCTCCGCCAGGCCGTTCGCCTGACCAAAGATGTGCATTTCCTGACACCCTCACATCAGGATATGCAGCAAGGTCAAGCGATTTTGCAAAAACCGCGGCGAGATTAATCCACCATTAGGTCAGTTTTTGGGCAAAAATTGACGGTCAGGCGACGATCCTGTTCTCGATGACACCGATACCGTCGATCTCGCAGCGCACCACGTCCCCCGGTGACAGGAAGCGCGGCGGCTGCTGCGCCGCGCCCACGCCTTCCGGCGTCCCGGTGGCGAGAATATCGCCCGGCTCCAGCGTGAAAGCGGCCGAAAGGTGGGCGATCTGCGCCCCGATCGAGTGGATGAACTGCTCGGTATTGCTGGACTGGCGTATCTCACCGTTGACGATGCAGCGGATGCCGAGCGCCGCCGGATCAGCGATCTCATCCGCCGTCACGATCCATGGCCCGATCGGCCCGTGCGTATCGAACGACTTGCCCATGGTGATCGTCGGGGACTGGAATTGCCAGTCCCGCGCCGACACGTCGTTCACCACAAGGTAGCCGAACACATGCGCCATCGCATCGCCCTCGGCGACGGACTTGGCCGCGTGGCCGATCACCACGCCCAGTTCAACTTCGTGATCGAGCTTGGTGGTCGGCCCCTGCACCACGTCGTCGTAGGCCCCGTTCACGCACGTCGTCTGCTTGTTGAACCACAATTGCCCGTCAGGCACCGCGATGCCCAGCGCACGCGCCTCGTCCGCATGACGGCGGTAGTTCATGCCAAGACCCAGGAACTTGCGCGGGCGCAGCGGAGCCAGCAGATGCACATCGGCCAGCGCCAGCCGCTCACCGCGCCCCGATGCCAGCGCAGCGGCGATCTCACCCAGAGCGCCCTGCCCGCCCTCGATCAACGCGATCATGTCGGGATGGTCGATGCCGATAGTATCGAGCGGGACGATTCCATCGCCGTCCACCACGCCGAGGCGCGGCACGCCTCCGTTTTCGAACCGGGCCAGCTTCATCGTTGTTCCTTCGTTTCGGGAGATCAGGCGGCTGCAAGGCCGTCGTAGAACCGCCGGGCATCGGCGTAAGTCGGCAGGTGCGCGGTCGATCCGCCGTCCACCCGGATCACCTGCCCGGTAATGTAGCGCGCCTCGTCCGACGCCAGCCAGGCGACGGCCTGCGCGACATCCTCAGGCGTGCCGAGATAGCCGGTCAAGGTGGCATCGACGTTCATTGCGACGAAGGCCGGCGGGATCGAGGCTTCGAGCAGCGGCGTCGTGATCATCGACGGCGCCACCGCGTTGCAGCGGATTCCCTCGCGGCCGAAGGCCGTGGCCACCTGTTTGGTCAACTGGATCACCGCCGCCTTGGACACGCAGTAGGCGGGCATCTTGTAGAACGCATCCACCCCGTACATCGAGGCGGTGTTGACGATCGACCCGCCGCCCTGTTTGCGCATGGCAAGGATCGCGTGACGGCACCCCTGCATCGTCCCGCGGACCGTGCCTGCGAAGATCTTGTCCCACAGCGCGTCGGGGATTTCCAAGATATCCGTGTCGCCGGAAATCGCCTCGGGCGAAGTGAATGCCGCGTTGTTGTGCATGATGTCGAGCCGACCGAAGCCATCGACCATCGCGCCCACTGCCGCGCGGAAATGGTCTTCCACGGTGATATCGAGATGCAGCGCGCGCGCCGTGCCGCCGGCGTCGGCGATCTCCTCGGCAACGGTCTTCGCTGCAGTATCGTTGATATCGGCGATGCCCACGACGGCGCCTTCCGACGCCAGCCGCAGCGCGGTCGCGCGGCCGAGGCCCGATGCTCCACCGGTGACGATGGCGACTTTGCCCTTGAAACGCATGACAGTCCTTTCCCTTGCGCCCGATCAGCCGAGAAACGGCAAGCCGCGGGCGATCCTTATCGAATTGGGCCACGGCGTCCCCGGCGCGCGGGGTTGCCCGTGGATTTCAATGGCGACGTGCGCCTGCGCCAGCCCGAGAACCAGCGCCATGAGATTGCGCGCATCGTCAGGCAGGTCGTCGAGCCCGAACCGGTCGACGTAGCCGATGGCCTCTTCCGCCCGCGCGCACATGGCCTCGTAGAACACCCTGATCTCGTCCATCGAGCGCTCGCAGCGCGCGGCCAGCCGCCCGGCGGTCGTATGGCTGCCCCAGCTGTCGACGAAAGGTTCAAGTTCCGCGAACGCCTGCGGCAAGCGCGCCGCACCGCTCACGCCAGCGCCTCGGTGACGGTTTCCGCCTCGACCCATTTGAGCAGTTGCTCGACCGAGTGGCGGATGCCGACCTCGCTGTCCTGAAGCTGCATCTCGTCCTTGCCGGAACTGTTGATGCCGCGCTGGGTGCGGGCCACGTTGGCAAGGTCTTCCAGCACGACCTCGATCACCCGCGCGACATAGAGTTCCTGCTGCAGCCGCTGGCGCGCGTTCAGCGCGTCGGGGACATAGAAGCGCACTTCGTAGCGCGAAGTGGTCGGCGTCAGCGGCCAGAACTGGTGGACCCAGAAGCCGCCGGGGCCGAAATCGATCTGGGTGTTCGGAAACAGGTTGTTCACGTCCATCGACCAGCACCCCGCCCGCGTCGGATTGACGGCGGGGTGATCGAGGAACTCAGCCATCTGCGAACTCGTGCCTGCCGCGATCAGGCTGCCGGTGTCGCCAGAGGCATAGGCCAGCATCTCCACCTTGTTGCGCTCGTCGAGCGGCATCGTCGGGTTGCCATACATCGAGACGGTGCGGTGCGGCCCGAACGTGCGCGCATCGAGCAGCCGCGCGAAGCGGTTCTCGCTCGACGAGAAGGTCTGGGCAATCGTCTTCTTGTGGATCGCGGGGATGTGGTAGCTTTCGATGAAGGCGTCCTGCACCACTTTCCAGTTGGCATCGAGGTCGGCCTTGAGCACGATCGGCTTGTCCGCCGCCACGTAAGGCACGCCGGCCAGACGGTCGGCGAAATCGCCGAGGAAGGTGCGCAGATCGACTTCGGGCTGGCGCTGGAGGTTGACGAAGATCCAGCCCTCCCAGGTTTCCGTCGCCATCGGCGTCAGCCCGCAGCGCTTCTTGTCTACCGCGAAGAAGCTGGCTTCGTCCGGGATCGAGATCAGATCGCCATCGGCCGCATACGTCCAGTTGTGGTAGGGGCAGACGATGCGCCGCGCATTGCCCGTCGGACCGTCGAGGACTTGCGATCCGCGGTGCGAACAGGTGTTGTAGAACGCGCGGATGCGTCCATCCTTGCCCCGGTTGAGGATCGCGGAAACGCCGCCCGGCAACAGTTCGGTCGCGAAATAGTCGCCGTAGGCCGGGATTTCTTCCTCGCGCCCGACCAGCAGCCAGGCCCGCTCGAAGACTTGCACGCGTTCGCGTTCGAAAAACTCGGGCGATCGGTAAGGCTCGAGCGGCACCGGGCCGGTGCCAAGGCCGCAGGCCTCGGTGAACGCCGTCTTGCCTTCGAAAGCCCGCGCGGAAGCGGTGATGTTCATGTCCCAACCCTCTCCAATCGGAACCGGCGCCGACGTCGGCATCAGATGCCGCGTCGAGTCTTTATTTGACCGTTTGGTAAACTTAAGGTTGGAGAGGGGAATGTGTCAAGCGTTAGAGGTCGATGATATCGGATTGAACGACCATCTCGTCATTGCGAGCGCAGCGAAGCAATCCAAGGCAGTGTCAAGCCGCTCTGGATTGCTTCGCCGCGCTCGCA
>NZ_BAAILP010000254.1:0-8803 GCF_054589055.1 Novosphingobium sp. 11B
GCGAAGGCTGGGACCGCTATGACCCTGTTGCGCACTGTCGTTCGCAAACCACTTGCCACAAAAGCCCCGCACGCCAGCGTTCAGCATGACGGCCAGCGGTCCCAGCCTTCGCTGGGATGACGAGCGTTTTTGAGCGGACGTTGCGTGCTTGCCGCATACGCCCAGCCCGCAGCGTTCAGCACGACGGCCAGCGGTCCCAGCCTTCGCTGGGATGACGGGCGTGTTTGAGCGGGCGCCCCGTGTTTGCGCCCCGCTCTCCACCCACTACTTGCCGTCCACCCCCGGCTCCGCAATGCCCTTGCGCGCGCGGTATTCCGGGCTGTGCAGTGCATCCACTTCGGCCTGGCGACGCTTGAGGTAGAAATCGCGCGTGGCCACGTAAGGGTCGGCGGCGGCGCGATTGGCCTTGATCTGCTCGTCGAAGGCGACTCGGTCGTTCATCGACTTCACGATGCCGGTGGAAAGCCCGTAGACCGGCTTGTTGAACGGCTTGCCGAACAGCGTGGGCAAGATCGACAGGTCGAGGACGCGTCCGACCAGATCGCGCGCCGTCGTCGGACCCAGAACGGGCACGAACAGGTACGGCCCGTTGCCGATGCCGTGATAGGCGAAAGTGTTGGCGAAACCGTTCTCGCGGTAAGGCAGGCGGAACGGCTTGCGTTTGGCCATGTCGAACAGACCGGCGACGCCGACCGTACTGTTGATGACGAAGCGGCCTGCCGTCTCCATCGCCTTGCCCGGCTTGAACTGCAGCAGGTAGTTCACGAAGACGATCGGCTCCGCGATGTTGATGAGGAAGTTGCGCAGGCCGTTGCGGATCGGCTTGGGCACGATCCGCTCGTACGTTCCCGCGACCGGGGCGACGACCACCTTGTCCACCGCCTCCACCACCGCAAAGCTGGCCGCATTGACGCCCGAGAAGGGGTCGGCCTCTATCTGGCGGGGGCTGGAACTGACGATGATGACGTTCTCGTCCTCCGCCGCAGGCACGCTGCCGGGCGGGGGCGTTCCCGCAGGCGGGGCAGGAGCGTGAATGGTCGGCGCCACGTCCGGCAGAGGCTGCGCCGCCACTTCCGGCACGGGAGTCGTCACCGCACCTGGCGTCCCGATCGCCGGGTGATCCTGAAGGTTGGCTCCGCCGCCCGCCAACAGGACGGACAGAGCTATAGTCGACACGCCCACTTCCGTACTTCCTCTGATGAACCCATCCGCACGGTACGGCTGCGACCCGAAGTGGAGTGAACACCACTATCATCATAAAATCGAGAGACTTTGTCAGTGCGGCCGCAGGCACCGTCCCGCTTCGGGAGGCAGGGCCAAGAAAGGGAGTTCCCCACCCCCCGCATCCTGTGGCACAGGGAGGTTCATGTTAGCTGACCTTCCTGTCACCATGACCGCCGTTGGCTACGATGCACCCGGCGGCCCCGAAGTCCTGCGCCCTGAAACCGTCACGGTGCCCCGGCCCGGCCCCGGCGAGGTGCTGGTCAAGGTCGCCTTCGCGGGCGTCAATCGCCCCGACGTGGTGCAGCGGCTTGGCAATTATCCGCCGCCGCCGGGCGCCTCGCCGATCCCGGGGCTGGAGGTTTCCGGCACCATCGCGGCATTGGGCGAAGGTGTGAGCCAGTTCCTTCCCGGCCAGGAAGTCTGCGCGCTCGTTTCGGGTGGCGGCTATGCGCAGTACTGCATCGCCAAGGCCGGGCACTGCCTGCCGGTGCCCGAGGGCTTGTCCCTTGCGGAAGCCGCGGCGCTGCCGGAAACTCTTTTCACCGTTTGGCACAACGTCTTCGAGCGCGGCCTGGCGCGTGAGGGCGAGTGGCTGCTCGTCCACGGCGGCACCAGCGGCATCGGCACGATGGCGGCGATGCTGGGGCGGCACTTCGGGCTGACGGTGATCGTCACCTGCGGCTCGCCCGACAAGTGCGCGGCGGCACTGAAGATCGGCGCGCATCACGCGATCGACTACAAGGCCACCGATTTCGTCGAGGAAGTCGCGCGGATTACCGGAGGGCGCGGCGTCGACGTGGTGCTCGACATGGTCGCGGGCAGCTACGTCGCGCGCAACCTCAAGTGCCTCGCGCCCGATGGCCGCCACGTCACCATCGCGGTGCAGGGCGGCGCGAAGGCGGAGATCAACATGGCGGTGGTCATGACCCGGCGCTACACGCTGACCGGTTCGACGCTGCGCCCGCGCACGGACGCGTTCAAGGAAGCGGTTGCGCAGGAGATCCTCGAATGCGCCTGGCCGCTGGTCGAGGAAGGCCTGCTGCGCCCGGTGATGGACACGCGCTTTCCGCTCGCCGAAGCCCCCGCCGCGCATGCGCGGATGGAGGCCGGAGACCACGTCGGGAAGATCGTGCTGGAGGTGTGAAGGTGCACTTATGGTACCCTTGGGTGCCTTTGAGTGCCGTCAAATCATGACGAAATGCGCGTTTCACGTGAAACGCATCGACGGAATGACGCAATTTTCGGCCCCTTTTGCTTGCTCCTTCGGCAAAAATTCCCTAAATCGAAACCGTGAGGCCGCTCCGCGAAGGGGCGGCCCTTATTGTTTCCGCCGGAGATAGAGAATGAGCCAGCCCACTCCGCTGATGCCGCACGCGACCGCCTCGTGGCTGGTCGATGTTACCTCGCTGACTTTCGAGCAGATCGCAGAATTCTGCGGCCTGCACATGCTCGAAGTGCAGGCGATGGCCGACGATCTGGCATCCAGCAAGTATACCGGCCGCGACCCCGTTCGCTCGGGCGAGCTGACGATGGAAGAGATCGAGAAGGGGCAGGCCAACCCTGACTACAAGCTGCGCATGCACAAGGTGCCGCTCGCGCAGAACCGTACCAAGGGCCCGCGCTACACCCCGGTGTCGAAGCGTCAGGACAAGCCGGACGGCATCGCCTGGATCCTGCGCAACCACCCCGAGGTTTCGGACGCGCAGATCGGCAAGCTGATCGGCACCACGCGCAACACCATCGCGGCGATCCGCGACCGTTCGCACTGGAACATCGCCAACATCACGCCCAAGGACCCGGTCACGCTGGGCCTGTGCTCGCAGCGCGAGCTGGACGCCCTCGTCGCCAAGGCCGCGAAGAAGGCGGGCATCCAGGACACCGGCGAGGGTGACGAGCGCCTGGTCGATGACCGTCAGGCCCTGATCGACGAACTGCGCGCAGAGCGTCAGGCGCAGGTTCAGGCCGCGTCGGAAGCCGCGCAGGAAGCCGAAGTCGCCGCCTGGCTCGAAGCCAAGCGCGCTGCCGAAGCCGCCGAGGCGCGCGGCGAGTAACTTCGCTTTGGCCTGACGGCTGAATCGAAAAGGGGACATGGGAGTTGATCCCATGTCCCCTTTTTCGTGTCCGCTCTCGGGGGGCTTCGACAAGCTCAGCCTGAGCGGGGTTTGAGGTTTACACTACTTCCGCCCACCCTGAGCTTGTCGAAGGGTCACGGCTGAGCCCTCACTCCGCCGCCGCCGAAAGCTCCTCTTCGTCTTCCTCGGCGATGACCTCGATCGGCGCCGAAGCGGGCAGGCGAGCGATCGACGGCGGCATCTGTCCGCCATTGGGCGACAGGCGCCCTTCGAGGCGCGCGCCCTGCTCGATGGTCAGCGTGTCGTAGGACACGTCGCCCTCGATCCGCGCGGTCTTGAGGATCACGACTTCGCGCGCCGAAACCGATCCGCGCACGAGTCCTGCGACGCGTACCGATTCGGCCCGCACCGCGCCGTTGATCTCGCTGCCTTCGCCCTGGATCAGGGCCTTGCAGGAAATGTCGCCGTTGACGCTGCCGTCGACGTGCAGGTCGGCGCTTGCCGAAATGTCTCCGCTGATGACGGTGTCGCCGCCCAGCATCGAGAAGCTCGAACTGTTGATGCTCGCACGCGAGCTTATGAAGGCCTTGGCCATGTCAGTGGTTCTCCTCCTGGCCCCTGTTGCTGCTGTTGTTCGCCCCCTGAAGACGTGCCGCTTCGAGGAACGGACGCGGGTTGACCGGATGGTCGTTCACGCGAACCTCGAAGTGGAGATGCGGGCCGGTCGAGCGCCCGGTGCTGCCCATTGCACCGATCAGCGCCCCGGCATCGACGTCCTGACCCACGCGGGTGCGGAAGCCGGAAAGGTGCCCGTAGCGGGTCATCAGCCCGTTGCCGTGCGTCACCTCGATGCAGTTGCCGTAACCGGACTTCTGCCCGACGAACGTGACGCGCCCCTTGGCGGCGGCGTAGATCGGCGAGCCCATCGGCCCCGGGAAGTCGAGGCCCGCGTGGAACGCGGCGCCGCCGGTGAAGGGGTCCGAACGATAGCCATAGCTGGACGAAACGTAGGCGACATGCGCCGGGCTCACCTGCGGGATCGAGGCGAGGCCGTTCTCCAGCGCGTCCATGCGGGCAAGGCTCTTGCCCATCGTCAGGAAGCGCGGATCGACGCTGCCGTCGGCCCCGGTCGCCAGCTTCACCAGCGGACCACCCTCGGCCATGCGCGCGCGCGAAATCATCGCATTGGGATTGAGCCCCAGCTTGCGGATCGAGGCCATCGCGGCGTCCGAACGCTGGTCGGCGTAGCGGGTGAGACGATCGACCAGCGCCAGCTGCTTCGCCTCGATGTCGGCAAGGTTGCCGACGCCGGGAACGGCGGCGCTGACTTTCTTCGCGGTCGCTTCGGTCTGCGCGGTAGGTCGGGTATCTCCGGACTCCTCGGGAAGTTCCTGGATATGCGCATCGACCATCTGTTCGATGAACTGCTGTCGGCGGGCGAGGTCGGACGCGACCGAATCGACGTTGCGGCGGTACTGCGCGACGCTCTTCTCGGCCTTGGCGACATTGGCCGCGCGCTCGGCGAGGGCAGCGCTTTCGCTGCCGACGGATGCCTGCGAGAGCGCCAGAGCGCCGACCGATGCGGCCCACATGCCGAGCACGCCGACGGCCGCACCTGCGGCGATCTTCTGTGCCCGCGCGGAAACGCGGATGAAACGGACCTGTCCCTGCGACCGCATGATGAACTCGCGGTCGGGGAACGCCGTCCTGAAGCGCTGGATGAACGCCCCGGTTGACTTGGAAAGCAAAACGACCCCGCTTGAAATCTATGTCTCAGTCCCGGATCGCGCCGGTAGCAGGCGGTAGTTACCAAAGCGAATCGGCTTGGCCCGAACCTCTGCGGAATCGGGGCGAGTCGAAAACAGATAGCGGTGAGCCGAGGAACCTTACCTTGGCGCGACCGTGAGACGACATACGAATCGATTGCATGCGTGCATTTTGGCGGCTGCATTCCGGTGACAACTGCACGCTGGAATGATAGGCCGCGCCCATGACCTTGCAGAGCACCCTGACCGCCGAACCTGCAGCGCTTTCGCCCGAGGCGCTTGTCGAGCAACTGGCCCGCGACGGCCGGGCCGCGCAGCGCGTACTGGCGAAGCTGACGGACGCCGATAAGGCCGCCGCCCTGCGCGCCGCCGCCACGGCGCTGCGCGAGGCGGAAGGGGAAATTCTCGAAGCCAACGCGAAGGACATCGCGGCTGGCGAGGCTAAGGGACTGTCAGGTGCGATGCTCGACCGCCTGCGGCTCGATGCGGCGCGGCTGGCAGGGATCGCCGATGCGGTCGATCAGGTCGCGGGCCTGCCCGACCCGGTGGGCGAGGTGATCGCTTCCAGCGAACGCCCCAACGGCCTCAAGCTGTCGCGCGTGCGCATTCCCATCGGCCTGATCGGCATCATCTACGAAAGCCGCCCGAACGTCACCGCCGACGCTGCCGCGCTGTGCCTGCGCTCGGGCAACGCGGTGCTGCTGCGCGGCGGCAGCGAGGCGATCCATTCCAACCATGCGATCCGTGCCGCCTTCGCCAAGGGTCTCGCCACCGTGGGTCTGCCCGAGGCGGCGATCCAGCTGGTCCCGACGCAGGACCGCGCGGTGGTCGGCGCGATGCTGACGGCGGCGGGCCTCATCGACATGATCGTGCCGCGCGGGGGCAAGAGCCTCGTTGCGCGCGTCCAGGCCGATGCGCGGGTGCCCGTGCTCGCCCACCTCGACGGCATCTGCCACACCTATGTACATGCCTCGGCCGATGCCGGGATGGCGCGCGACCTGACGCTCAACGCCAAGATGCGCCGCACCGGCATCTGCGGGGCGATGGAGACGCTGCTGCTCGACACCCAGTTCCCTGAGAGCGAATCGGTGGTCGCGGGTCTGCTCGACGCGGGCTGCGAACTGCGCGGCGATGCCCGTGCGCAGGCGCTCGACCCGCGCGTGCTGCCTGCCAGCGAGGAGGACTGGGACACCGAATACCTCGACGCCGTGCTGGCGGTGGCCGTGGTCGACGGCATCGAACCGGCGCTGGAGCACATCGCCGCGCATTCCTCGCACCACACCGATGCGATCGTCACTGAGGACGCGGAATCGGCCGAGCGCTTCCTTGCCGAAGTCGACAGCGCGATCGTGATGGTCAATGCGTCCAGCCAGTTCGCCGATGGCGGCGAGTTCGGCCTCGGCGCGGAGATCGGTATCGCCACCGGCCGCCTGCACGCACGCGGTCCCGTCGCGCTGGAGGGCCTGACCACCTACAAGTGGCAGGTGCGCGGAACCGGGCAGGCCCGGCCCTGAATCTGGTTCTGAGGCGGACCCGAACCCGCCCCGGCCCCGTCACGGGCCTGCTCGGCGGCAGTTTCAACCCGGCCCACGGTGGACACCGCCGCGTCACCCTGTTCACCATCGAGGCGCTTGCGCTCGACGAAGTGTGGTGGCTGGTTTCGCCGGGCAATCCGCTCAAGCCCAAGGCCGGGATGGCCCCGCTGGCCGCGCGGATGCGTTCGGCGCAGCAGCAGGCGCGGGGCGCCCGCATCCGGGCCACCGCGATCGAGCGCGAACTGGGCACCCGATACACCGTCGACACCCTCCGCGCACTCCTTCACCGTTACCCGAAACGGCGCTTCGTATGGCTGATGGGGGCGGACAACCTCGCCCAGTTGCACCGCTGGAAGGACTGGCGGACACTGTGCCGACTCATGCCGATTGCGGTAATCGCGCGTCCGGGGTATGATGGCGCTGCCCTCGCGAGCCCCGCGATGGCCTGGCTGGGGAAATTCCGGAGACCCCTGACCAGTCTTCGCGGTCCGGAAGAGTGGAGCGCACCCGCGCTGGTGACATTGCGATTCGACCCCGATACGCGGTCGGCAACGGCGATACGCCAGGCCGATCCGGACTGGGCACGAAGGTTCTCAGATCGACCTTCGCGTGACGCGGTCACGTACCACTTGATCCCCGGAACGGCGGAATGATCGGCTTTCAGGCCATCTTCCCGCATACCCGGCTTACACGGCAAACGATCGAACGCGGCAGGATGGCCTTCATCGTGCCCGGTCGGTTTTGAAAGGAGCAGAACCCAACCAAGATGCCACAGGCAGAACTACAGCCGGAATCAACCGGCGCCACCCCGCTTCCGGTCACGATCGAAAGCGATGATCCGTTGCTGAACCTCGTGCTCTCGTCGCTGGACGACGATCAGGCGCAGGAGCTGGTGACGATCGACCTCGACGGCAAATCGAGCATCGCCGACTTCATGGTGATCGCCTCGGGCCGTTCGACCCGCCAGGTTGCGTCCATGGCGCAGAAACTTGGCGAGCGACTGAAGCAGAACGGCTTCGGTCATCCGCGTATCGAGGGCCTTCCGGCGGCCGACTGGGTGCTCGTCGATGCGGGCAGCGTGGTCGTCCACCTGTTCCGTCCCGAAGTGCGCACGTTCTACAACCTCGAGCGGATGTGGGGCTTCGACGGCCCGTCCGGGGCAGCCTGACCGCTGCCTAGAGGATGATCCTCCGGTCGCGACGGTGACCGGAAAATCGCAAGGAAATCACGCGGGGGTCCTGCTCCGTCCCCGCGTTCCGGCCTGATTGCACCCTGAACCCATGCTGCTGCACATCATCGCTCGCGGAAAGATCGCCCGCTCGCCCGAGGGTGAGATGCTGGATCGCTACGCGAAGCGCATCACCTGGCCGTTCAGGCACAGCGAGCTGCCCGATGTCGGCGGCAAGGTGCCTCCTCCCGCCCATACCCCGGTCCGTGAAGTCCTGCTCGACGAGCGGGGCAAGCTGATGAGCTCGGAAGAGTTCGCCGCGCTGCTCGGCTGCTGGCGTGACGAGGGTGTGCGCGAATGCCGCTTCCTGATCGGCGCCGCCGACGGCCACGGTGACGAGGCGCGGGCGCAGGCCGACCACCTTCTGTGCTTCGGCCGCATGACCTGGCCTCACCTGATGGTCCGCGCGATGCTCGCCGAACAGCTGTGGCGCGCCACCGCGATCCTGGCGGGGCATCCCTACCACCGCTCGGGCTGATGAAGCGCCTGAAGGTCTTCTTCGACGGCGGCTGCCGCCCGAATCCCGGCCCCATCGAGGTCGCCGTGGTGATCCGCGGGGTGGCGCATGTCTTCGAGGATTGCGGCTGCGGCACCAACAGCGATGCCGAGTGGCTGGCGCTGATCCATGCACTGGAACTCTGCCGGGAGCAGGGGCTGGAACAGGTCGAGCTGATCGGCGATGCGGTGGAGGTTGTGCGTCAGGCCAACCGGGCCTTGCGCGACGGGCATGGCCCGGGGCGGCACGCGGCGCGCTTCCTTGCGCTGGCGGCTCAGGTTCGTCCTGCGCGCATACGGTGGATCAAGCGTGAGCAGAACCTTGCCGGAATTGCGCTGGCCGCGCGCCATCCAAGGTGAAGGCATTTTATCCTCCCTGTTCCGCAGGAATGGGGAGGTGGCAGCGCGAAGCGCCGACGGAGGGGTCTTCTCCCCTTCCACCACCGACTTCGTCGGCGGTCCCCCTCCCCATTCCTGCGGAAC
>NZ_BAAILP010000254.1:8918-10317 GCF_054589055.1 Novosphingobium sp. 11B
GGGAGGATAAAGGCGCATTTCGTCTCTTCCCGCCTGACTCCGGCTGTCCTAACACGACGCCGTGAAGCCCGCCCACCGCATTCTCCTGACCGTCGCCGCGCTCGGCTCCGTCGCGTTTGCCACGCAGGCGCTGACGCAGCAGGGCGGGCTTGCGGTGCTCGACCCGGCGGTCGATGCGCGGCAGGCGCAGGCGGACATGATCGCCGCCCGGCGCGAAGGTGCAGCGGCTCGCAAGCGGGCGGAAAAGCTGGAGGCACGTGCCCGCGAAGTCACCGAGCAGGCCGAAACCACTGCGCGTGAGGCCGCCGCTATCGCCGCGCGGATTCAGGAAACCGATGCGCAGATCGCCGTGCAGCGCGCGCAGATCCGGCTGATCGCTTCGCAGCGGCAGGGCCTGAGGGCGCAGTTGGCGCAGAAGCAGGGGCCTCTGGCGCGACTCACCGGGTCATTGCAGCGGCTGTCGCGGCGGCCTCCGTTGCTGGCCCTGCTGCGGCCGGGATCGGTGCGCGATGCGGTTTACATGCGGGCATTACTCGACACGATGCTGCCCGAGGTGGAGGCGCGCACGGCGGGCCTGCGGATAGCGATCGAGCGTGGGCGCGCGCTGGAGCAGCAGGCCAAGGCCGCTGCGGCCGGGCTCTCGCAGGCGCAGGCACAGATGCGCGAGCGACGCGGGCAACTCGCCGCCATCGAATCGCGCCAGCGGCTGGCCGGGCGCGAGGCCAGCGGCATTGCCGCGCGGGAAAGCGACCGGGCATTGGCGCTGGCGGAGAAGGCGCGCGATCTGGGCGATCTGGTGGTGCAGGTCGGTCGGCAAGGGGAACTGCGGGCGAGCCTCGCGGCGCTGCCGGGGCCGATCATGCGGCCCGCCCGGCCGGAGGATGCGCAAGTCATCGGCGCCGGGCAGTTCACGCCGCTGCCCGAGGGATTGTCCAGCTACATGCTGCCGGTGACCGGGCGACTGGTGACCGGATTCGGCGAGGATGCGCCGGGGCAGGCGCGCTCCAACGGGCTGGTCATGGCCCCGCGCGCGCATGCGCAGGCGGTCTCTCCGGCGCCGGGGCGAGTGGCTTTCGCCGGGCCGTATCGCGGCTTCCAGAGCATCGTCATCATCGAGAACGACGGCGGCTGGACCTCGCTTGTCACGGGCCTGGCGCGGCTGGACGTGGCAGTGGGTGCGCAAGTGGTCGCCGGGTCTCCCATCGGCGTGACCGGGCCGGGCGATCCGCGCGTGATGGTCGAGCTGCGGCAGGGCGGAGCGCCGGTCAATCCGCTGCAGTATATCCGGGCATTGTAAGGCGTCGTCCCGCATCAGGGCTGATCGTAGCCTTGTGCGCGGGAGGATTCGTCATTGCGAGCGAAGCGAAGCAATCCAGGGCGACGCGAGATTGCCCTGGAT
>NZ_BAAILP010000254.1:10523-13825 GCF_054589055.1 Novosphingobium sp. 11B
ACGGTCATCGGACGATAGGATGACGGTCATGAACCCCCGCCGGCCACCGCGCCGGACCGACGCATTGAAGAGGCATCACGCCCGATGAAGATTGCCCCGCTAATCCCCCAGCTGTTCAGGGCTACCCTGCTGGTTTCCGCCGTGGCCGTGCTGCCTGTGGCGACCTCTGGCCTGTCGGCGGTGGACACGCGCACCAGCCATGAATTCGACAAGCTTTTCACGATCTACCAGATCGTGAAGGACAATTATGTCGACCAGGTGAGCGACGACAAGCTGCTCAAGGGCGCCATCGACGGCATGCTGGCCAGCCTCGACCCGCATTCGAACTACCTCGACGGCCAGTCGCTGCAGCGGCTGGAGACGATGATCGACGGCAAGTACACCGGCCTCGGCCTCTCGGTGGTCGAGGATGACGGCGCGGTGAAGATCGTCTCGCCGTTCAAGGGCAGCCCGGCGGAGAAGGCGGGGCTGAAAGCGGGCGACTACATCACCCACCTCGATGGCGTGCTCTATTACGAGCGCGATCTGGACGAGGCGGTATCGAAGATGCGCGGCGAGGCGGGCTCCTCGATCCGCCTGACGATCTTCCGTCCGGGCCGCGACGCGCCGTTCGACGTCACCGTGACGCGCGGCGTGATCGAGCTTGAGCCGGTGACCTGGGAATTCAAGGACAACGTCGGCGTGATCTCGGTCAACGAGTTCTCGCGCGATGTCGGTAACGACGTGAACAACGCCATTTCCGACCTCAAGAAGCAGGCGGCGGTGAAGGGCGGCAAGCTGACCGGCCTCGTGCTCGATCTGCGCTCCAACCCCGGCGGTTCGCTGGACGAAGCGGTGGCGCTGTCCGACCTGTTCCTCGACCATGGCGACATCGTCTCGCAGCGCGGGCGCAACGCGAACGAGAACCAGTTCTACCGCGCCGAATCGGTGTTCAAGGGCGACGTCGCCAAGGGCCTGCCGGTCGTCGTGCTGGTGGACGCGGGTTCGGCCTCGGCCTCGGAGATCGTCGCTGGCGCACTGCAGGACCAGCACCGCGCGGTGATCATGGGCGAGCGCACGTTCGGCAAGGGCTCGGTCCAGTCGTTCCTGCCGCTCGACCAGAACAGCGCGATCAAGATCACGACGGCGCGCTACTACACGCCTTCCGGCCACTCGGTGCAGGAGGGCGGCATCGCCCCCGACATCAAGGTTCCGCAGCTGTCCGATCCCGACGCCCGTGCCCGCGCCGAACGTGCGGTGCGCGAGTCCGACTTGCGCGGCCACCTCATCAACGAGGCGGCGCTCAAGGACAAGGATCTGGAAACCGACAAGCAGGATGATCCGCGCTTCAAGGTGACCGCCGCCGAACTGGAAAAGCAGGGCATCAAGGACTTCCAGCTGCACTACGCGATCTCCACGCTGCAGCGTACGGCGGGCAAGCCCGCGCTTGCCGCCGTTTCCAAGAACTGACGGCAGGGGCACGAAGGGCATGGCCGTTTCCGCCGCACCGTCTGTGCGCGCCGCGCGTATGCTGGCGCTTGGCATTCCCGTCATCGCCTTGGGCGGGGCGCTGGTGAGCCAGTACGTGTTCGGGCTCAACCCTTGCGAGATGTGCTGGTGGCAGCGCTATCCGCACATGCTGGCCATCGTCTTCGCGCTGCTGGCGTTCTTCTGGCGGCCGGTGCGCCCGCTGGTGGCCGTCGCGGCGCTGGCGGTGCTGGTGTCCGGGCTGATCGGCGGCTTCCACGCCGGGGTCGAATATAAGTGGTGGGAAGGCGTGACCGCCTGCACCGCCAGCCCCTTCGCGGCAGGCGGCGATCCGCTCGACGCGATCATGAAGGCGCCGGTGATCCGCTGCGACGTGGCGCCGTGGAGCCTCTTCGGCATTTCGCTGGCGGGCTTCAACTTCCTGTTCTCGACGCTGGGCGCGCTGGCGGTCTTCGCCCTCATCGCCCGCAGCGACCGAAAGGCTTGAGATGAACGCGATGAGTAAGCGCAGCGAACGGATGTTGCGGGTCGATCAGGCGGGCGAATTCGGCGCCAACCGAATTTACGCGGGCCAACTGGCGGTGATGGGCACGCGCGGTCCGCACTCGACCGAGATCGCCGGCATGGCCGCGCAGGAGGCCGAGCATCAGGCGAAGTTCGACGCGATGATCGCGCAGCGCGGCGTGCGTCCGACGCTGCTGCAGCCGGTGTGGTCGGCCGCGGGCTTTGCGCTGGGCGCGGCGACGGCACTGATCGGGCCGGAGGCGGCGATGGCCTGCACCGCCGCGATCGAGACCGAGATCGACCGCCACTATACCGAGCAGCTCGAGGAACTGGGCGACGAAGACCCCGAACTTGGCGCCGCGATCCTGAAGTTCCGCGACGAGGAGCGCGAGCACCGTGATGCCGCGCTGGCGGCGGGCGCGGAGAAGGCCCCGGCCTATCCGCTGCTGTTCCACGCGATCCGCATGGGCTGCCGCGTGGCCATCAAGCTGTCGGAACGGATCTGACCTCTCGCGGGTTGTCTGGTTGTATTTGCCGCGTTTTCCGAGTCATCGGGCGTTTCCACCCGATTAGAAAACGCTCTTAAGCTGTCATTCAACCCGTAGCCTGCCTATATCGGGTGCGACCCGATCATGACGCCTCCGGGCCGATACCTGCTGGAGCCACCGATGACCCGCCTTCTCCTCACTGCTGCAGCTGCCGCTCTTTCGCTGGCCGTCGCGCCCGCCGCATTCGCACAGGACGCCGGGCTTACCGATCCGGGCGGGGAGAAGGTCAACCAGCTGATCATCTACGGCGACGATCCGTGCCCGCAATCGGCCTCGGGCGACATCACCGTCTGCGCGCGCAAGCCCGAGGAAGAACGCTACCGCATCCCCGAGCCGCTGCGCGGCATCGACCAGCCCCAGTCCGAGGCATGGGCGAACAAGGTCCAGGCATACGAAACCGTGGGTCGCTTCGGCACGCAGAGCTGTTCGCCGGCGGGTTCGGGCGGCTGGCTGGGCTGCACGCAGCAGCTCATCAACAGTGCCTATGCGGAAAAGGCGAACGGTTCCGAGGTCCGCTTCAGCGAACTGATTCAGGCCGAGCGTGAGAAGCGCCTCTCCACGATCGATGCCGATGCAGCCGCCGACCAGGCGCGGGTCGAGGAAGCGGAGAAGGCCTACTTCGAGCAGCGCCAGCGCCAGGAGGCGCAGCAGGATGCGGCTGCCGGCGCTACCCCGCCGCCGCCAAGCGTCAAGTAAAGCGCCACACCTTCGTCATTGCGAGCGTAGCGAAGCAATCCAGAGCGGTTTCATACTCCCCTGGTTTGCTTCGCTACGCTCGCAATG
>NZ_BAAILP010000254.1:13943-15029 GCF_054589055.1 Novosphingobium sp. 11B
CGCCTCACAAGCCCCTCTTCACCCCCTGAAACCCGAATTCCGCTTGTCTTGGGCGGGCAAACCGGCTGGAACGGCGCCCGACAACATAAGCCAGGCAAGGATACGGGTTCGCGATGGGCGTGACGGGTTCGATCGATTTTTTCCATGCCATCGCGGGGCTGCTCGTCGGTCTGCTGGTCGGACTGACCGGGGTGGGCGGCGGCTCGCTGATGACGCCGCTGCTGGTGCTGCTGTTCGGCGTCAGCGCCAAGACGGCGGTGGGCACCGACCTGCTGTTCGCCGCCGTGACCAAGATCGCCGGATCGGCGGTCCACGGCTCGCGCGAGAGCGTGGAGTGGAAGATCGTGCGCCGCATGGCCATGGGCAGCGTGCCCGCCGCCGTGGTGACATTGCTGGTGATGGCCCGGATGGGTTCGGTCGGCAAGTCCACGGAGCACGTCATTCTCCTCTCGCTGGCCTGCCTTCTGGCGCTGACTTCGCTCGCGGTCATCGGGCGCAAGTGGCTGTTCCGCCATGCCCATGACGGTGCCGCGCAGCGTTCGCCGATGGTGGAACTCGGCGGCACGATCGCGCTGGGTGCGCTGATCGGTGTGGCCGTTTCGGTGTCCTCGGTGGGGGCGGGAGCGATCGGGGTCACCGTGCTCTTCGTGCTCTATCCTCGTCTGCCGGTGGCGCGCATCGTCGGGTCGGACATTGCCCATGCCGTGCCGCTGACGCTGATCGCGGGCACCGGGCACTGGATCATGGGTGACGTCAACGGAACGCTGCTGACCAACCTGCTGATCGGCTCGATTCCGGGCGTGGTGGTGGGCAGCTACCTGTCCTCCCGCGCGCCGGACAAAGTGCTGCAGCCGCTGCTGGCGGCGGTGCTGGCGGTCTCGTCATGGCAACTGTTCGTGAAAGCCAACGCGCCGGAGAAGGTGAGGGTGGACGTCATTGCTCCGGCCAAGGCGGCGGAGGTTCGCTGAGACTTCGTCGTCCCGGACTTGATCCGGGACCGCTGGCCGAGATCGACCCGGCCCACGGCAGGGTGCCTTGCCTATCGCTTACTTCTAAAGACAGCCACCGGTCCCGGATCAAGTCCGG
>NZ_BAAILP010000255.1:0-3407 GCF_054589055.1 Novosphingobium sp. 11B
TGTATTCCATCGGAAAGTCCCATGTGGCCGTCGTTAGGGTTCGCATCGTTATCGGCCGAAGGCTATCCGGGATGGCCGTCCCATGCCCAACGACGTGTCGAAGGATCGTATGGACGGCGTTTTCGGTAGCGCAGAGACAGTCCGGGTCTTCGAACGGACGCGTGGTTTGCGCGATCGCGGCTGAAACCGCATCCCGGCCCACGACGCCGACCCGATACACCTCTCCAGCGTGATCATCGCCGGATCGGATGCTGGGTCATATAACCTATTTGGCTATAAATGTCAACCTGCCTCATCCGATCATCGCCTCCACTTCCTCGCGGATGATCTTGCCGCTGGCGCTGCGGGGGAAGGCTTCCATCGCGATGAAGCGTACCGCCTTGGGCTGCTTGTATCCGGCCAGCGCATCGCGGCACATCTGCATCACCACCTGCTCGTCAAGCGAGGGATCGTTGCGCGCGATCACCGCCACCGGCACTTCGCCCCATTGCGGGTCCGGGCGGCGCACGACGATGGCATCGTTGACCCGCGCATCGGCGAACAGCACGCGCTCGATCTCGGCCGGGTAGATGTTCTCGCCGCCCGACTTGATCAGGTACTTCGAGCGGCCGACGAAGTCGTAGCCCGAAGGCGTCCGGCGGAACAGGTCGCCCATGTGGAACCAGCCTCCGGCGAAGCACTCGGCATTGGTGGCCTCGGCATTCCAGTAGCCGCTGAACAGCGTCGGCCCGCGCACGCAAGCCTCGCCGGTCGCGCCGTCGGGCACCTCGTTGCCGTCCGCACCCAGCAGGCGCAAGTCGCACAGCAGGCTCAGCCGCTTGGGGAAAGCCGAAGGCATCGTGCCGACCGGGATCAGATCGGCCGAAAGCGGCGGCATTCCCGTCTCGGTCGCACCGAAGGAGTTGAGGTAAGGCGCGCCCAGCGCCCGGGTGATCGCCGCGATCGTGGCGGAGGGGACGAGATCCGCCATGCAGCCCGCCGCCTTGACCCCGCGCACCCTGGCATCCCGCGCCTCGAGCCGTTCGAGCAGCGGCTCGATCGTCGCGGGCACCAGCATCAGCCAGCCTATGGGAAATTCCTCAAGCGCATCAACCAGCGCATCGGCGTCGAAACCGTCGACGATGATCCCGGTGCCGCCGCACATCAGCGTCGCCAGCAGGTGCTCGGTCCCGCCCATGTGGAACATCGGCGCCCACGAGACGTAGGCGTCGGTCATCGCCATGCCCATGTCGAGCCGCATGGCGCACATCCGCGCGACTTCGGCGCGGTGGCTGATCACGGCAGCCTTGGGCAGCCCCGTCGTGCCGCTGGTGTAGATGATGAGCAGGCCGTCTTCCGGTTCGGCCACGCTGGCGGTCTCTCCCGCCGCGCCGAGACGATCGATGGCGGCGAAGGGACGACCGTTCGTCACTGTCTCCCCCAGGGCCAGATGGCGGGGCGAGGCGACCAGCAGGGACGGGTCCACCAGTTCGACGCAGTGGCGCATCTCGGCATCGGAGAGCCGCCAGTTGAGGCAGGCCGCGATCAGCCCCAGCTTCGCGCAGGCAAGCTGGACGGCGGTGTACTCGAAGCGGTTTTCCGACAGGATCGCCACGCGCTGCCCGCGCACGAGCCCGCGCGCGGCAAAATCGGCGGCCACCGCATCGACGCAGGCAAGCACCTCGGCATAGCCGAGGCGCATCCCGCCCTGCACGATCGCCAGCGCCTGGGGGGTCGCCCGCGCGCGCATGGCGACAAGGTCATAGACGCTGGCTGCGAAAGCCTTCTCCATCATCGCTGTCTCTCCCGTCCGTTTCTATTCTTGCCCTGAGCACGACGTTGTCCGGTGCGACCACGAGTTCCGCGTCGCAGGTGTCCTGGTCCCAGGTCCCGCGCGCCAGCACGCCGTCGCCCGCCAGCACGTTGCCCAGCAGCGCCGCCTCGATCGAGCATATGTCCCGGTCGGGCCGCGCTTCCATCACCATGTTGAGCAGATAGGCGAGGTTCGTCGGCCCCGGATTGACCGTGCGCGGGCCGAAGCCCAGCGCCTCGGCCGCGGCGGGGTCGACGTGGATCGCATTGTCGTCGCCCAGCGCCTCGCACCACAGCGCCATCGCCTCGGCGGGCACGGCGCCAAGTTCCCACGCGCTCATGCGGGTGCCTGCACGGCCGGTCCGGGCGCGGGCATGATCGTGGTGAGGCTGACCCGCGCGTGCGGCCGCCCAGCGGCGCTGACCGTCATGCCCAGGGTCAGGTGGTCGGCCGCGCCGAACCTGCGGCTTGCCTTGCGCTCCAGCGAGACGACGCGGGCGGCCACGTCGTACCCGGTATCGACCGTCAGCGGCGCGTCGTAGTCGATCCGGCAGCGACCCAGCACCGCCCCCTCGTCGAACGCGAGGCCGAGCGCACGGCACACGTCGCCCACCCGCGCACCCATGCCGCCCAGCGCCGCGACGAAGGCGAAGACGGGGTGCGCCTCCTTGGCCCGGCGCTGCGGCGCTGCGCAGGAGCGCCGGATCGCATCGTCGAGCCCGGCAGACAGCAGGAAGCGCCCCGGCGGTATCGCGAAATGGTCCATGCCTCTCCCGGAATGGCTGCTTGGTAAGTCCGCGCCCACGTGTTGCATGTCGCGCGATTGGGCGTAAAGCTGACCTCGGGCTTCGCCGGAGTCAACCGCAATCGAGGCCAGTAATGAGGATGGTTCAATTATTATGGCGAACCCGGTGAAGACCACGGAGGCCGAACCCCTCGCTTGGCGGCGTCGCAAGGACTATCGCCCGCAGGAAATCCTCGCCGCCGCGCGCCGGCTGATCGAGGAGGAAGGCACCACAGCCACCTCGATGGCGCGGATCGCCAAGCTGGCGGGCGTGTCCGAGGCTACAGTCTACAAATACTACGACAGCAAGCAGGAACTGGTGAACCAGGTGCTGGTCGACTGGGCGACGCCTTTCGTCGAGCGCCTGATCGCAGAGCTGCGGCACATCACCGACCTGCGTTCGCAGCTGACGCTGATCGCCGCGCGCTTCATGCGCTCGATCGAGGAGACGCCGCGCTTCCACCGCGTGTTCTACCAGGAACTGCGCTGGGCGGACTATCGCGGGTCGGCGCTGCACAAGCTCAACCACGTCTTCGCGCATAGCGTGGTCGAGGCGGTGCAGCAGGCGCAGCACGAGGGCAAAGTCCGCGCCGACGTCGATCCGGTGATGATCCGCGACATGATGTTCGGCGGGCTGGAGCACGTCGCCATGCGCACCAGCTTCATCGGCCGCCCGCTCGACATCGACGCGGAGGCGAAGCGGTATGTCGACGTGCTGCTCTGCGGCGTGCTGTCCGAGCCGGGCGAACCGCGCGGACCGTCGGAAACGGAGCGGCTGTCGGCGCTGATCGACCGGATGGAAGCGGCGCTGAAAGACCCGTCGTGCCGGCCC
>NZ_BAAILP010000256.1:0-850 GCF_054589055.1 Novosphingobium sp. 11B
CAGTGAGGCCCTCGACTGGGTTCCGGCCATCGTACGCGTCATTCGTACCGTTCGCCCTCGCTATGCCTGCCGCAATTGCCGTGAGGGGGTTATTCAGGCACCAGCGCCCCGGCGTGCGATCCAGGGCTCGATGGTTACCACCTCGACGCTGGCCTGGATGGCCACAGCGCGATTTGCATGGTCAATCCCTCTCAACCGGCAGCTTCAGATGCTGGCCGGACAGGGCGCCATCCTCGATCGCGCCCTACCAAGCCGCTGGATGCGCAAGATCGCATGGTGGCTGAGATCTCTGTATGAATTGCAACTCGCGTACATCCACGCGCAATCGCGGATCTTCTGTGACGAGACGCGGATGCCGGTCCTTGAGAAAGGAAGAAAGCGAACCCGGATCACGCAGTTCTGGGCACATGCCTGCGATGATGGTCCCTGGTCGGGCCCGGCGCGACCGGCGGTGGCATACATTCATGCGCGCGGCCGCGGGCATGCTGAAGCGCGCCAGCAGCTAGCCGGCTATCGGGGGATCCTCCAAGTCGACGGCTATGGCGCCTACAAGACGCTGGTCCGCAAGGGGGCGGAAGGGGTTGTGCTGGTCTTTTGCCTTGCCCATGTCCGTCGCAAGTTCGTGGACGCCTACCGTAAATCCCCGTCGCCGGTGGCCGCCGCGATCATCGGCCTGATCGGCGAGGTCTACGCGATCGAGGCCCGGGTGCGTGCCGGCAATGCCGCAGATCGGTTAGCGGCCCGCCAGGCGGAAACCTGTAAGGTGATGGCTACGATCAAAACGCAGATCGACGACATGCTGCCCAGGCTCTCACCCAAATCCGATCTGGCAAAGGCGATGCGCTACACC
>NZ_BAAILP010000257.1:0-464 GCF_054589055.1 Novosphingobium sp. 11B
ACCGCCTCGGTGCCGAAGCTGAAGCCGCCGCGCCCGGTGACGACGTTTTTGCTGGTATCGATCAGGATCGGATCGGCAACTGCCGTGCCGCTGCGGACGGTGAAGGCGAGCAGGCCGCAGTTCACCTCGATCGGCTTCTTGAGCTTGCCCTGGAACATCTTCTGCACGAACGTGCCAATATCAAGTTCGGCGAGTTGCGCGTTTTTCGTCCACAAGGTGCCTTGCGGCATTACGAACGCGATCCGACCGGACGAGCTTGCCAGGGAATCGTGGACCGTATCGCCTCTGCCTTCCAAATGGATACGTCCGCGGATCGTGCCGGTGGTGCCCGAGTCCGCCAGCCCATATCCGGCGAGCAGCCGTCCCATCGGCGTGGTTGCAAGCCGGATGTCGTAGCGTATTGCCGACGGCCGCTGGCGGGTGTCGAATATCAGGTCCGAGGCCACATCGCCGCGCGCCATCGA
>NZ_BAAILP010000258.1:0-405 GCF_054589055.1 Novosphingobium sp. 11B
GATTCCCAGCGGTCGGCCGAAAGAAAATCACAGCCGCCTTCGACGGGGGACGGCTGACTTCGGACGGTGGGGTTTTGCTGCTGGCCCAGGCCGAACGCGAGCTGGATATCTGCAGGCAGCTTGCCGCTTGCATTGCCGATCCGCGCGATCCCTGTCGTGTGATCCATAAACTGGATGATATCCTGCGGGCGCGGGTTCTGGCGATTGCCTGCGGCTACGAGGACGCCGACGACCTTGATGCCCTGCGCGACGATCCGGGCTTTCGCCTGGCGCTGGGCAAGCTGCCGGGTTCGGGCGCCGGCCTGGCGAGCCAACCGACGATGAGCAGGTGGGAGAATGCACCGACCACGCGCGAGCTGGCGCGCATGATGGCAGCGATGGTCGGCATCTATTGCGGCAGCTACC
>NZ_BAAILP010000259.1:0-371 GCF_054589055.1 Novosphingobium sp. 11B
ACCTTGCGCTCCAGCACCGGCAGCAGCAGCGCGGCCTCCGCCTCGTCCTCGGCGTCGAGGATCAGGGTGGCGGTGAGCTGGCCTTCGAGGGCGGCGATGACCTTGAGCGCCTCGGCCATGTCGGTGACGGTGATGACCAGCGAGGAGGAGCCGAAGACTTCCGCGCCCAGCGCCGGATCGGCGAGGAAATCGGCCGCCGTGGTGCGGAACAGGGCGCCCTGCGCCTGATGCGGGCCGGTCGGCTCGACGCCGCGTGCGAGGGTGGTTACAGCGCCGTGGCCCGCCAGCGCGCTCACGCCCTCGACATAGGCCGAGTGGATGCCCGGCGTCAGCATGTCCTGCGCCGCGCTGCCGCCCATCGCCGCCGAGGC
>NZ_BAAILP010000260.1:0-22862 GCF_054589055.1 Novosphingobium sp. 11B
CGACAAGCTCAGCCTGAGCGGGATTTGAAGACCTGCTCTCAATCCCGCTCAGGCTGAGCTTGTCGAAGCCCCCTGCGCCATAGCGCATAGCTAAAGACACCCAGCGGTCCCGGGTCAAGCCCGGGACGACGATCACCCCACCAGCTTGCGCGTGCGACCGTAGAGGAACGCCACCAGCGCGAAAAACAGCGCGGTGCCGCCAACCAAAGCGGGAACCTCGAAGCCGTCGCCAACAAGCGCAAGCGGCGCATCGCTGCCCGATGCGGCGACGATGCCAGCGAAGGCGACGCCCCACAGGCTCTCGCCCACGATCATGCCCGTGGCGGTCAGCACACCCATGCGCAGCGCGAATTCGGGATCGGCGCGCTTCTCCGCCCAGCCGTCGTAGACCTTGCCGATGACCGATCCGATCACGACCGGCAGGATCGCGCTCATCGGCAGGTAGATGCCGATGCCCACCGCGAGCGGCGGCAGGCGCAGGCGTCCGGCCTTGCCGAGCACTTCGTCGAGCACGATGAACGCCACGCCCGCAGCGGCGCCCCAGCCGATCATCGTCCAGTTGAGGTTGCCGCCCAGCACGCCCTTGGCCAGCGCCGAGATCAGCGCCGCCTGCGGTGCGGGCAAGGCGTTCGCCCCCGCGCCCGGCATCCCGGCGAACCCGAACGCGGTGTTGAGCAGATCGAGCACCGGCGGGATCACCAGCGATCCGAACACCACGCCGATCACCAGCGCGACCTGCTGCTTCCACGGCGTCGCACCGACCAGCTGGCCGGTCTTGAGGTCCTGCAGGTTGTCGTTGGAGATCGTCGCGACGCCGAAGACGATGCCGGTCACGATCAGCGCATAGGCGACCAGCGCCGACGACGTCTCTGCGCCGGAATCGCGCCCGAACAAGCCGACCAGCATCAGCGATGCAGCGACGACGGAGAGAATACCGATACCCGACACCGGCGAGTTCGACGCACCGATCAGGCCCGCCATGTAGCCGCAGACCGCCGCGATCAGCAGGCCGAAGACGACGACGAAGACGACCGCGCCCGCGATCAGCACCAGTTCGCTCCCGGCCAGCGGACCACCGGCGATGACGCTCCACAGCAGCACCGCGATCGGCACCAGCATCGCCAGCGCGCCGAGCGCTACGGCGGTGATGGGAAGGTCCTGTTCCTCGATCGCCAGCGCCTCGCCGGCATGGCGCGCGCGGCTCGCGGCCATCGCCGAACGCACGCCGCCGATCACCGGCCCGGCGATCCGCAGCAAGGTCCACACCGCCGCCACGCCGATCACGCCCGCACCGAAGAAGCGCACATCGCGCGAGAAGATCGCCCCCGCCCAGGCGCCTACATCGCCCGCCATAGGGCTCTGTGCCGTCAGGATCGGCAGCAGCACCCACCAGCCGATGACGAGGCCAAGGAACATCGCCATGCCGACCGACAGACCGACGAGGTGCCCCACGCCAAGCAACGCGAACGACAGGCCGCCGGAAATCCCCGTCGCGCCCGAACCGGTGCGGAACCATACCGCAGCCTCACCAACGATCAGCCGGGTCTGCGTCAGCACCGCGAAACCCACGGACGCGAGCGCATTCCAGACCAGCACGGAGAGGCCCTTCGCGCTTTCCTCCGCCCCCTCGCGCGACCCTGAGCCAACGCGCAATACTTCGGCGGCGGCATGGCCTTCGGGATAGGGAAGCGGGGTATCGACCACCAGCGCACGGCGCAACGGAACCGAGAACAGCACGCCGAGGGTACCGCCCGTGCCGGTGATCGCGGCCGTCGTCCAGTAGGGGAAGCCCTGCCACCAGCCGATCATGACGAGGCCGGGCAGGACGAAGATGATCGCCGCCAGAGTGCCCGCCGCACTCGCCACGGTCTGGACTATGTTGTTCTCCCAGATCGTCGAGTCCTTGAACCCGCGCAGGATCGCCATGGAAATGACCGCCGCCGGGATCGACGTGGCGAAAGTCAGCCCGACCTTCAGGCCGAGGTAGACGTTCGCGGCCGTGAACAGCAGCGTGATCGCCCCGCCCAGCAGGATGCCGCGCAGCGTCAGTTCCTTGGCCGAAGCCCTCGCCGCCGTCTGTTGCACCTCCATCGTGTCGTTCGCCATCGCGTCCCTGTCTGCCTGCATTTTCAAGCCACGCTTCTTGGCACGGTGGTCAAATGGAAGACAGTGCAAATCATGCCGGCGAAATCCCGCGGCAAATTCACGGGCTTTCAACGGCGAAGTTCACCGAGACGTCACATCGCTCGCGGATAAGGGCCGGCCATGGATACTCTGACGCACGCCGCGTCCGCCGCTCATGTGGCAGGGCAGAAATACGCCGGACCGCCGGTGCGCATGATCGTGCTCGCCGGTCGACACCCGCGCGAGACGGACGCTCTGGCCCGTCGTTTCGGCATGAGCCACAAGTGCCTCGTGCCGCTGGATGGTCGCCCTCTGGTCGCGCACGTACTGCAGACTGCCGCCATCCACCCGGCGGTCGAGAGCCTAGCCATATCCGTCGAGCGAGAGGCGTTCGAGGGACTGTTCGACGTGCTCTCTCAACTCCCCGGCCGGGGCATCGCCAAGCTGGTCGAGGCGCGGGAGAACCTCGTCGACAGCGTGCTGGCGGCGGCGCAGGGCTGGGACGGTCCGCTGCTGGTGACGACGGCCGACCATGCTCTCCTGACGCCTGCTTCCATCGATGCGATGATCGCGGCGCTCGATTCTTCCGACGCCGCCTTCGCCATGGCGCCGCGTGACGCGGTTCTCGCCGCTCATCCGCAGCATGCGCACCCGTTCCTCGAGTTCGCGGATGGCGCCTATGCCAGTTGCAACCTCTACGCCGCCGCCGATCCCGAGGCGCTGCGCGCGGTGGAAGTGTTCCGCGGCGGCGGGCGTTTCGCGGGCAATGCGCTCGGCGTGCTGCGGGCGTTCGGCTTCGTCAACCTGATCATGCTGCGCCTGCGGGCCAGCAGCCTGAGCGATGCGACCGAGCGCGTTTCGCGCCGCATCGGGCAGCGCCTGAAGCCGGTGGTGATGCTCGACGGCTCGCAGGCGCTCGACGTGGATGACGATCATACGCATGCCGCAGCCGAGGCCCTGCTCGCCCTGCGCGGCGAGCCGGCCCGCACCTCTTCGGGTCCGGACCGGCTGCATCGTGCGTTGGGTTGATAGTCAGAATTTCAGGCCGATCCGCGCATACCAGAACCCACCGTTGAGGCCAAAGGGCGCAAAGCTGCCGTATTGCCCCGAACCATCCCAGGCGATCGCGCCGTTCTTGTCGGGGCGCACGTTGAACAGGTTGTTCGCGCCTACCGCCAGGTCGAGCGCCTCGGTGAACTGGTAGCCGACCTCCGCATCGGTCACCCACTTCGCCCCGAACGTCCGGTCCGATGCGGCGACATTGCTGGACTCGGTGTACTGCCCGAAGCGCGTCGCGCGCAGCAGCGCCTTGACCGGGCCGGACGACCAGTTGCTCGTTAGCACCACCTTGCTGCGCGGCAGTGCCACGACAAGGTCGCGCTGTGCCTGCCGCCCGAACAGCGTGACGTTGAGGCTGCTCAGCTCAGCCGGATTGTCGATCACATGCAGGATCTTCGTGCGGTTGTAGCTGTAGGCGGCACTCAGGCGAAACGTGCCGAGCGAGGCCGTGTCCAGCGTATACTCGCCCACCACGTCGATGCCGCGCGTACGCGTATCGATCGCATTGGTGAAGAACTGCGCGCTGTCGACATCGTCCACGCCGTTCGCCTCGAGAATCGCCTTCACCGCCGAGCCGCCGTTGGAGGCCGTGCCGAGGAACTCGGTCTTCACGATGCGGTCGTCGATGCGGATCTGGTAGGCGTCCACCGTCAGGCGCAGCGGGCCGTTCTCGTACGTCAGTCCGGCGGTGAAGTTCAGCGACTTCTCCGGCTTGAGCGGCTTGGCACCCAGCGCCTGTGCCGCGACGGAGTTGACCGGAAGGAACTTGGAGGTGGTCGAGACACGCTCGTCGCCGATCACGGTCACGGTGTTCTGCGTGGTCGAGAACCCGGTCTGCGCCAGCGACGGCGCGCGGAAGCCGGTGTTGACGCCGCCGCGCACCGCCAGCCCCGGCGCCAGTTCGATACGGGTGCTGGCCTTGGCGCTGAAGGTGTTGCCCGCACTGTCCGAATAGTGCTCGAACCGCCCGGCGAGACCCACGAACCAGCCCGGCGTCACGTCGGTCGCAAGATCGAGATAGGCGGCGAGGTTGTTCCGCGAAAGGCTCGTCGCATCAGCGGGCGAGGTTCCGGTAAAAGAGACGAGGCCCGGCGACGGCGAGCGGCCCGCGTAGAGGTCTCCGAACGCGGAGCCATCGTCGGGGATCACGTAGCCGCCGTCGCGGTAGCTGTCGGGCTCGCCCGCGACGTTCTGGAAGCGCTCCCAGCGGTGCTCGACGCCGAAGGCGACGTTGAGCGGCTTGGCGAAACCGACCTCGAACTCGCGGCTGACGTCGATGTTGTTGACCCACAGGTCCTGCTTCTGGCGGCCCATGAAGAAGTCGGCCTTGCTGTCCGGCCCGAGCGAGGGGTTAAGCGTGTTCTCCGCCCCCAGCTTCACCGCATCACGGCCGTAGCTGGTGGACAGGTCGACCGCCCAGCCCGCCAGCTGCGTGCGCAGGCCGAGAGCCGCCTGCCAGTCCCACTCCCAGATGCGCCGATAGGCCTGGAAGCCCGCTGGATAGAGGTCCGGCAGCACTGACGAGCCCTGCGCATTCGCCTGCCCGCCGTAGCCCGTCGGCGACGCCACGTATGCGCCGCGCGCGTCCTTGATGTTGCGATAGCTCAGCGTCGAGAACGAATAGAGCGTCGTGTCATCACCCAGCGGCAGTTCGGCGTTGTAGCTGGTGTTGACGATCTTGTCCCGGTTCGAACGCCCGTAACCGCCAGCGATGACGTGATCGGCATCGGCCTCGCGCGGGTCGGGCTGGCCGTTCACGAGCGGGTAGACGTAGGGGATTGCCTCGGCGACGGACTTGGCACGGTCGTGGTACTTGGCCTCCGCCGCGATCCGCACGAAGCCGCCGTCGCCGATACCTGCGCCGTAGGAACCCGCGACCTGGTAGAGATCGCCGCCGCCCTCGTACTGCTGCCCGCCGGTGAGCGAGAGGTCGCCGCCCTGCTTCGTATTGTCGAGGATGATGTTGATGACGCCGGAAATCGCGTCCGAGCCGTACTGCGCAGCAGCGCCGTCACGCAGGACCTCGATACGGCCGACGGCGCTGGTCGGGATGAGGTCGATGTCCACCGGCGTGGAGCCGCCCGACACGCGCGAAAGGTTGTTGATCAGCGAGGTCGTGTGACGCCGCTTGCCGTTGACGAGGACGAGCACATAGTCGCCCGAGAGCCCCCGGATCGCGATCGGACGGACGCTCGCGGACGTACCGCCACCACCGAGCGCCGGCATCGTCAGCGAGGGGATGATATTGCCGAGGATTTCCTTGAGGCCGGTGCGGCCGGTGGACTTCAACTCCGCCGGGCCGATGACATCGACGGGAACCGGGCTGTCGGCGACCGAGCGCTGACTGTGCCCACGCGCGCCGGTGACGATGATGGCGCTGCCCTCGGCGGCGTCGGCCGCTTCCGCGGCGGCATCCGCAGTCGCCACCGGGATCGCCACGGAGGGCGCCTCGTCAGCATGCGCCACGCCGAAAGGAACGAACGATACGCTGGCGGCAAGCGCGGCGGACTTGAGAATTTTCACCTGGAATGGCCCCTGAACTTGTGGTCTGTCCGGAGCTTCATGGCATGTCTACTGATTTAGTAGAAATTGCGATCTCTTATCCGTTCTCAAGTTTTTCTTGATACAGCGTCGATCAGGCCGAATGCAGTGAACCCGCCGCAGCTGGAGCCGAGGCGGGTTCACTGCAGATAAGCCAATGCTTACCCCGCCGGCGCGAAAGCGGCCGCCAGCGGGCGGTCGCCCTTGACCTCTCCGAACTGGCGGAAGGTATCGAGCACCACCTGCTGCCTGTCGATCACGCCCTGATCGATCGGCACCGGCAGACGGGCACCGCGCCCCGCGAATTCCTTCGCGATCGGCAGGGGCAGGCCCGTTTCGGCGGCGAGGACCTTGGCGAATTCGTCGACGTGGGTGCTGGCCCACTGCAGCGCCTTGCCTTCGCGCTTGAGGAAGTCGTCGAGCAGCGGGCGCTTGGCCTTGATCGCGCTTTCGGGGGCGATGTCGAAGCCGTACCCTTGCGAGAAGCCGCGCCCGTCGATGGCGATGCGGTTGCCCTCCGCGAGCGCCGCCGCGACGTAGGGCTGCCACGTCGACCAGCCGTCCACAGCGCCGGTCTGCAGTGCGGCGCGCGCATCGCTTGGGGAGAGGAAGGTGATCGTCACGTCCTTCGCGCCAAGGCCCGCCGCCGCCATCGCCCGCAGCACCAGATAGTGCCCGACGCTGCCGCGCCCGGTGGCGATGCGCTTGCCCTTGAGGTCCTTGGGGCCGTGGATGGCGGACGCCTTGGGCACGATCAGCGCCAGCGCGCCCTCGGTGCGTTCCTGCGTGGTCTGCGCGCCGATCGCCTTGATCGGACTGCCCGCCTGATAGGCGAACTGGAACGGCGCATCGCCCACCAGCCCCACGTCCACCGCCCCGCTGCCCAGCGCTTCGAGCAGGTTCTGCGCGGCGGGAAACTCCGACCACTCGACCTTGTACGGCGCCCCGTCGAGCGCGCCGGAGGCCAGCATCAGCGCCTTGGTGCCGCCCTTCTGGCTGCCCACGCGCAGCAGTCCGGTGTCGGAAGCCCCGCCCCGGCCGCATGCGGCCAGAGCGAGGCTGGTGGTCAGTCCTGCAAGCAGGTTACGTCTGTCGAGCATCAATCAGAGATCCGTCCACAAGGGTTCGTCGGCGATCAGGATACGGTGCAGTTCGCGCGGGAAATCGCCGTAGTTGCGCACCGCGAAGTGCACGCTGGCACGGTTGTCCCAGAACGCCACCGTGCCCGGCCGCCACGAGAAACGCGCCTGCACGTCGGGCCGCTTGTACTGGCGCAGCACTTCTTCCAGCAATTCGCGGCTCTCGGACAGTTCGATGCCCAGGATCTGCGGCTGCTGCGAGAAGTTGACCCACAGGATCTTCTGCCCCGTCTCGCGGTGCGTGCGCACGATCTTGTGCGCGACGATCGGGTATTCGTGGCCTGAAAGTTCCAGCGCGGGCACGAAATTGTGCGTCACATGCTTGCCTTCGAGGCGCTGCTTCAGGTCCTCCGGCAGCGTCTCGTAGGCAAGCGCGGCGTCCACCCAGATCGTGTCGCCGCCCACTTCGGGCAGGTTCACGTCGCGCAGCACCGCGCCCCAGGTCGGGACCAGCCGCCAGCTGGTGTCGGAGTGATAGGCCTCGCCCGGCTTGACCTTGTAGCCCAGCTTCTTCTCGTACTCGCGGTCATGCTTCGCGGCGATCGCGTGGACTTCCTTGTTCGCCGCGTCGTGCCGGGTGGTCGGATGCGTGTAGAGCGGGCCGAAGTTCGCCGCGAAGGCCGCCTGCTGCGCGTCGTCGATGGACTGGTCGCGGAAGAACACGACCTTCCACTTGAGCACCGCAGCACGGATCGCCGCGCGCAATTCGTCGGTCAGGGGTTTGGACAAGTCGACGCCCTCGATCTCGGCGCCGATCGTCGGCTGCACGGGACGGATGACGAGGCCCGCGTTTGCGGTATCGAACGTGGAAGCGGAAGTAGCCATTGTCGTGTCTCCTCTCTTCTCGTTTCAGGCCGCCGAGCGGGTCAGGCGCGCGGCGGTATTGCGGTTCACGGGCACGTCGAGGCCCAGGTTCTCGCGGAAGGTCTTGCCGGCATAGTCCTGCTTGTAGATCCCGCGCTGCTGCAGGATCGGCACGACCTGATCGACGAAGACCTCCAACTGGCCCGGCAGCGATTCAAACAAGTTGAAGCCGTCCGAACCCCGCTTCTCCAGCCACAGCTGGAAGCGGTCGGCGAGTTGCTCGGGCGTGCCCACGAAGCCGCCCTTGGGCGTCGCCACCCGAAGCGCGATCTGGCCGAGCGTCAGGCCCTGCGCGGCGGCGGCAAGCACCTTCTCAGAGGCGCTCTGGTTGCTCTTGAAACCCTCCTCGGCGACATGCGCCGGGAAAGCGCCATCGGGATCGTACTGGCTGAAGTTGTGGTCGTTGAACGAGCGGCCCAGCGCCCGCAGCGCGTTCTCCAGACTGACAAGGCCCGCCAGTTCGCCGTGCAGGCGCTCGGCCTCCTCCTCGGTCGAGCCGACCACCGGCCGCGCGCCGGGCAGGATGAACAGCTTCTCCGGATCGCGCCCGAAACCGCGCGCCCGCGCCTTCAGGTCCGCGTAGAACGCCTGACCCTCGGCAAGGTCCTCCTGATGGGTGAAGATCGCCTCGGCATGGCGCGCGGCGAACGTGCGGCCGTCCTCCGACGAGCCCGCCTGGAAGATCACCGGCTGCCCCTGCGGCGAGCGCGAGATGTTCAGTGGCCCCTTCACCGACAGGAACTCGCCCTTGTGGCCCAGTTCGTGCAGCTTGTCGGCGTTGAGGAACTGGCCGCTGGCTTTGTCGCGCACCAGTGCGTCGTCTTCCCAGCTGTCCCACAGGCCCTTGACGACATCGAGGTATTCGTCGGCGAGGCGATAGCGCTCGGCATGGCCGAGGTGCTCGGCCTTGCCGTAGTTGTCGGCGCTGCCGGCCAGCCACGATGTGACCACGTTCCACCCCGCACGCCCGCCGCTCAGATGATCGAGCGAGGCGAACTGGCGGGCGAGGTTGAACGGCTCGTTGTAGCTGACGGTCGAGGTGGCGACGAGGCCGATCCTGTCAGTCACCGCCGCGACGGCAGAGAGGATCGTCAGCGGCTCGAAGCGGTTGAGGTAGTGCGGCGAGGAGCGCGCGTTGATCGAGACGCTGTCCGCCACGAACAGGTAGTCGAACTTGCCGCGCTCCGCCGCCTGCGCCTGCCGCACGTAGAACGGCAGGCTGGTGCTGGCGTCCACTTGCGCGTCGGGGTGGCGCCAGTCGTCCCAGCCGGGGCCGACGCCGTGCAGGATGAAGCCAAGCTTGAGCTGTCTGTCTGCCATGTCAATTCCTCCTATGTCGTGAGGTCAGGCTATGCGGCGGGAGCGGGACGGACCAACGCGATTGGCTGATGTGAAAGTGAGTTGTGCCAATGGGTTTATGCGGCGAGGTCGCGCCTGCCCCTTCGACCCACACTCACGCCGCCCGATCACCCCGCCAGCGCGACCTTGCGCTGATCCCGCTCGGCCACCTTCTCGCGCACCAGCGGGATCAGGTCGCGGCCATAGTCGATCGCGTCTGCCAGCGGCTCGAAGCCGCGGATCAGGAAGTGGTCGATGCCGATGTCGTAGTATTCCAGCAGCGCCTCGGCGACCTGCTCGGGCGTGCCGACGAGGCCGGTGGAATTGCCCGCAGCGCCGGTCAGCGCGGCAACGCCGGTCCACAGCCGCGAGTCGCGGCGCCCCGAAGCGGCGGTTTCCAGCAGCCGCAGCGAACCCGCGTTGGGCGGGCGGTGGCCCGACGTCGGCAGGCCCGCCGCCTCGCGGTTGGCGCGCACCTGCTCGACGATGGCGTCGGCTTTCTTCCAGGCGGCTTCCTCGGTATCCGCGATTACCGGGCGCAGCGAGAGCGAGAACCCCGGCGAGCGGCTATGCTGCGCGGCGGCATGGCGCACGGTACGCACCGCCTCGCCGACCTGCTCCAACGTCTCGCCCCAGAGCGCGTAGACGTCGGCATGACGGCCCGCGACTTCGATCGCCTCGGGCGAGGAACCGCCGAAGAACACCGGCAGGTTGTCCGGCTTGATCGCCGCGAAGGCGCCGCGCGCCTGGTAGAAGCGGCCGGCGTGGTCGAACGGCTGCGCCGAATTCCATTCGCGTTGCAGGATATCGAGGTATTCATCGGTGCGGGCGTAGCGTTCGGCCTTGGTGGTGCCGACGTCGCCGTCGCGCGCCATCTCCTCGTCCGCGCCGCCGGTGATGATGTGCACTGCCACGCGCCCGCCCGAAAGCTGATCGAGCGTCGCCAGCTGGCGCGCCGCGAGCGTCGGCTGCGTGAAGCCCGGGCGGTGCGCGACAAGGAAGCCTAGCTTGCTGGTGATCGCCGCCGCATGGGCCGCGACGATCTGGCTTTCGGGCGAGGCCGAGCCGAACGGGATCAGCACCCGGTCGAAACCGCCCCGCTCCTGCTCGATCGCGGCGGCGTCCACGTACTCGCGGTCGAGCACGCGCGAGCGGGTGGCGTTGTGGATTTCCGAGGTGTCGTTGAAGCCGATGTAGCCGATGAACTTGACAGTCATTGCGGTGAACTCCGGTTATAAAGTCAAATGACGAAGAAGCCGTGGGTGCCGTCGCGCTGAAGCTGCGCGACAAGGCCGTATTCCCAGTCGAGGTAGGCCTGCATGGCAGCCCTGGGATTGTCGGTGCCCTCGTAAGGACGCTTGTAGCGGCCCTCGGGTCCGCGCGGCGGGGGGGCGCCGTCGGGGCCAGTTTCGAGCGGGCCAGTTTCAAGGGCGGTGAAGTCGGCTTCCAGCACCAGCACTTCCCAGCCCAGCTGCGCGAGCCACGATGCGGTCATGTCCGCGCGCGGGCCGAGGTCGTCGGCAAGGACGATGCGCGCGCCGCGCACGGGGGCGAAGTGGTCGGTCTCCTGCACCAGCTGGCCGCCGGGGGCATTGCGGAAGCCCGGAAGGTGCCCGGCGGCGTAGACGTCCGGCTGGCGCACGTCGAAGCGGTAGAGGGTGCGGTGCGTCTCGGCCTCGATGCCGGCAAGCTGCGCGGCGTCGATGCGGCGCACCCCGGCGCGGTAGGCAACTTCGCGGGCGCGGGCTCGGGCTTCGTCGACATCGCCGCCGAGTTCGACGCTCTCCTGCCGCCCGTGCTCCAGCTGCTGCCCTGCGAGGGTCCAGCCGATGGTGCCGTTGCGCAGCGCGAAGACGCGATTGGGCAGCCCCGCATTGATGAGCGACTGCGCGCCGATCAGGCTGCGGGTGCGGCCCGCGCAGTTGACGATGATCGTGGTGTCCGGGTCGGGCGCGGCGACCGGCGCGCGCAGCACCAGTTCGGCGCCCGGCACGCTGCGGCCGCCGGGGATGCTCATCGTCGCGTATTCGTCGAAGCGGCGCGCGTCGAGGATGGCGATGTCGGCCTTCTCGTCGATCAGCGCCTGCACGTCCTCGGCCGGAAGCGAGGGCGTGCCGCGCCGGTGCTCGACGAGTTCGCCGAAGGCCTTGGAGTAGGAATTGACGTCCTCGAACAGCTCGTAGCCCGCGTCGCGCCAGCCCTGCAGGCCGCCGTCCAGCAGATCGACGCGGGTGAACCCCAGCCCGCGCAGTTCCTCGACCGCGAAGGGGGCAAGCCCTTCGCCGTCATCGTAGACGACGACCTGCACATCCTTGCGCGGCAGGCGCCACTCGGCCTCGGCAGCGATGCGCGCCAGCGGGATCTGCGCGGCGAACAGCGGGTGGCCAGCGGCGAAGGGATGCTCGTCGCGCACGTCGATCAGCGCGATTTCGCTGCGGGCCAGAAGCGCGCTGCGGACCTGATAGGGGGTGACGGTCATGCTTTCCTCGAAATATCCCAGAGGTTGGCCCAAAGATTAGGCAACGTGGTGTTGGCGTAGCCGGAGATGAACGGCCGCTCCTCGCCGCTGGCGCGGTAAGTGGCGCGTTCGACGGCACCGATGTTGGCGCCGTAGACATGGATCGAAATGGAGGTTCGATCGGACTGCCCGTTCTCGACGCGGTGGATATCCCCCTCGCGCGGGTCGATCGCCTCGATCTCGCCGGGGTGGAGCGTGCGGGTCGCCCCGTACTGCACCAGGGCGCCGTCATGATCGCGGTGATGGAAGCTCTGCACCCTCTCGGTGCCGCTCAGTACGCCTACGAGGCCCCAGACACGGTGGTCGTGGATCGGCGTCGCCTGCCCAGGCCCCCAGACGAAGGACACCACACTAAACCGCTCGGCGCTGTCGCAGTGGAGCAGGTATTGCTGGTAGCGTTCGGGGTGCGGCCGGGCGTATTCCTCCGGCAGCCAGTCGTCTTGCGCGACCAGATCCGCCAGCAGGCCCCCGCCATCGCGCAGAATCCGGTCGAGATCGTCCGTATCGTCAAGCAAGCCGGCGAAGTCGGTGACGAACCGGCGCAGCGGCGACAGGTCCGTGGCGGTCGCTATCGGGGCGAACGCATTCACGGGCGCGCTCCGGCATGCAGCGCGACGATCTCCCCGGCAGGCCGTTCCTCGACCAGACCGCCCAGTGCATCGAGCAGGCGCTTGCGCAACGGCGCCGCCACGGTCGCACGCTCGGGGCCGCGCGAAGCGGTGATCCGCTCCTGCGCAACGATTTTTCCTCCGTCGAGCAGGACAATGCGGTCAGCGAGCGCGATGGCTTCGTCGACGTCATGCGTCACCATCAGCACCGCCGGGCGATGACGACGCCACAGCGACAGCACCAGTTCGTGCATCCTGAGGCGGGTCAGGGCGTCGAGTGCGGCGAAGGGTTCGTCGAGCAGCAGCAATTGCGGCTCACGCACCAGTGCACGGGCAAGGGCCACGCGCTGCGCTTCGCCGCCCGAAAGCGTCAGCGGCCAGGCTTCCAGACGGTGGCCGAGGCCGACTTCCTGCAGCGCCTCTTCCGCCAGTTGGCGCGCATTGCCGCGCTTGAGGCCGAGGGCGACGTTGCGCCAGACTTTCTTCCACGGCAGCAGGCGGGCGTCCTGGAACACCACGGCGCGCGAACCGGGGATGGTCACGTCCTGCCCTTCTACCGGATCGAGGCCGGCCAGCGTGCGCAGCAGGGTGGTCTTGCCCGAGCCGGAACGACCGAGGAGGATGACGAACTCGCCCGCCGCGATCTGCAGGTTCAGGCCCGAAATGATGGTGTTGTCGCCAAAGCGGCGGGTGAAATCGCGCAGACTGACGACGGGTTCGGACGTCACGGCGGGCGCGGCGGGCGAGGTAAAGTGATTCAGGCGAGCATCCACGGCAGGGTCCTTTCGGGGAGCGGGTTCACGCAGCAGGTTCATTGGGAAACGATGGAGGGGCGCCAGACGAGCGCGCGGCTCTCGACCGCGCGGACCAGTCCGTCGGCGGCAAGGCCCAGCACGGCGTAGACCATCAGGCACACCAGGATGATGTCCGTGCGCATGAAGTCACGCGCGTTGTTGATGAGGTAGCCGAGGCCCGCAGTGGCGTTGATCTGCTCCGCCACGACCAGCACCAGCACCGAGACCGAGAGCGAATAACGCAGGCCCACCAGCAGCGCAGGCAGCGCGCCGGGCAGGATTACATGCCAGACCTGCGCTGCGCGGCTGAGGCCCAGGCTGCGCGCGCCTTCGAGCAGGCGCACGTCGATCCCGCGGATACCGCCGTAAAGGTTGAGGTAGACCGGGAAGATCGAGGCGAAGGCGATCAGCGCAATCTTGGGCGTCTCGCCGATACCGAACCAGACGATGAACAGCGGCGTCAGCGCCAGCGTCGGGATCGTACGCTTGATCTGCATGAGCGGATCGACCGCGACCTCGCCCTGCCGCGACAGCCCGGCGACGAGCGCCAGCACAATCCCGGTGGTCACGCCGATCGCCAGGCCCGCGATGATCCGCAGGAAGGAAACGGCGAGGTTGTCGGTCAGTTCGCCCGACACCGTCATCGCCCAGAGCGTCGCCAGCACCTGCGAAGGCGCCGCGAGGGTCCGCTCGGGAATAAGGCCGGACCGGGAACCGGCCTCGAGCACCGCCAGCAGCAACAGCGGCGAGAGCCAGCGGGCAGTACCCAGCGAGCGGGCCAATCGGGTGAATGGGGACATGGACGAAGTGCCTCGTGTGGTCATGACCCGAAACTGGCACCTGAATGTCTACCAATTCAATGGAGAATGTTGTGCCGACCTATCAGCAACGCTCATAATGGCGCCTCGAAACGCTCATCCGACGCCCGGACGTGCGGAAAACCGGGCCGAAAGCAGAAAAAGGGCATGGGGACAGAATTGCTTGCCTCACCTAAATCTCTACTATTTTGATTGAGAATAAGTCATAACGCATGGATGCATGCAGGCCATCATACGAATCCTGGCCATCACACGAATCTTGAAAGCCCGCCGATGCCCGTAAATCTCCCGACAAACCTTCTGCGCAGCTTCGTTGCGATCGTCGATACCGGCTCGATGCTTCATGCTTCGGAGCGGGTTTTCGTAAGCCAGTCGGCGCTCAGCCTCCAGATCAAGCGACTCGAAGAGCTGCTGCAACAGTCGCTGTTTCACCGTGAGGGACGCCGCCTTGCGCTGACGGCGCACGGCGACCTGATGCTCGACTATGCACGCAAGGTGCTCGCCCTGCATGACGAAGCGGTCGCGGCGGTCACCGCCGGGCATTTCGCCGGGCCGGCGCGGATCGGCATGGTACAGGATTTCGCGGAACTGCTCCTGACCGGCCTCCTCGCCCAGTTCGCGGATTTGCACCCGGAGGCCGAACTCTACTCGCGGGTTGCGGGCACGGCGGAACTCCTCGACCTGCTGGAGCGGCGGCAACTCGACATCGTGCTGGGATTTGCCGCGCCGAATGACGGCAATGCGGTGACCACCGCGCCCATGTCGTGGTTCGGCAAGGAGGAACTGGCCGCGCACGAGACGATCCCCCTAGCCGTTCTGGAGACGCCCTGCCGCTTCCGGGAAGCGGCGATCCGCGCGCTGGAGGATGCCGGGCGCCCGTTCCGCATCACCGTGGAGACGCCCAATCTCACCACCTTGCGCGCGGCGGTGGATGCGGGGCTCGGCCTTACCTGCCGCACCGGGATGTTCCTGCGCGACGCGCCGCTGGGAGACGTCGGCCTGCCCTCGCTGCCGCATGTCTCCTGTGTGCTGCATACCGCGCCCGGGCTCGACGGGCCAACCCACCAGCTTGCCACACTGGCGCGCGAGGTGGTCGCCGGGCTTCCCAACTGATGGCGCTGCTTATTCGATAATCTCAAGCGGCTCTCAAGGCTTCTCGTTGGTCGCGGTGCCGGGCTTTCCATAGCTTTGGATGCGATCAACGATGAGGCTTACCGATGACCGAAACCCTGAACGACCGCTTCGCCGCGCTACAGGCCGAACGCGAGCGCACCTGGAGCGCCGAGCAGCTGGAACGCAATGCAGCGCAGCGCCGGGTGCTCGTCGAGCGGCACGATCCGTCCGCGCAACCGAAGGCTGGCGACACCGTCGAACCCTTCACGCTGATCGATCAGGACGGGCGCGAACTGACGCGCGACACGATCCTTGCGGATGGCCCGGCGGTGCTCGTGTTCTTCCGCTTCGGTGGGTGCCCCGCCTGCAACATCGCGCTGCCGTGGTACAACGAGACGCTGCTGCCCGAACTGCGCGCCCGCGGCATTCGCCTGATCGCGGTCAGCGCGCAGATCCCGGTCGACCGGGACCTGATCGCGCGCCATGGCCTGGGCTTCACCGTGGCTTCGGACCCCGGTTATGCGCTCGGCCGCCAACTTGGCATTACCTTCCTGCCTGACGAGCAACCCGCCGTCCCGCACGGCCAGCCCTGGATCGGCGCGACACTGGGAACAGGCAGCTACGAGATCGACCAGCCCGCCATCCTTGCCCTCGCGCCCGACGCGACGGTGCTGTTCTTCGAGGCCAGCCCCGACTGGCTGAGCCGCACCGAGAGCGAGACGATCCTCGCCGCCCTGCCCGCTCGCCAGACCGTCACCACCGGCGCCTGACCTTGCTTCAAAGTCCCTCGCCGCCGACCCAGTGCTCGTCGGCGAGGAACCGGGCAAGGCCCCACACCTGACGCCGGATATCGGGCACGGCGACGATCTCCCAGGCCTCCCCCTTGGTGATCGGCCCGACCGCGAGCAGGCGGTCCTGCGCATTGCCAGCGGCATCGCGCACCCGGCCGAGATGGTCGACGTCCACCCCAAGGCCATGGACATCGCCGCGAACATGTCCCGCCTCGAGCAGATGCGTCAGGACCGGCGCCTCCACCCGGCGCAAGTCGCCGTCCGGCCCGGCGCAGTTGAACACGCGGTCCACCGCGATCGCCTCGATGCCGTCCTGACCACGCGGGCGATAGTGCACCACCGCCTGCCCGCCGGCTTCGTCGGCTCCGCACAGTTTGCCAGCCACGTACTGCAGCCGCCCGGCGCTCTCCATCGCTTCCAGCCGCTGCGCGACCGAGGGGGCGAGGCGGTGGCGGTGAATGTCCCAATATGGCCGCAGATGCCGCAGGAAGCGGGCCTGCGCGGCGGTCGAATGGCGGCGCCAGATGTTCTGGGTGTGGGGTCGCAGAGCATCCACCGCGCCGCGCCAGCCGATCTCCTCCGCCCGGCGCCGCACGGCGCGGACGAGGTCCGCGCCGCGCAGATCGGGGTCGGAAATGGGAACCACCACCGGCCCGCTCTCGGCGTGGGCGAGCGGCTTGAGCCCCCGGCGCGAAAGCACCGTGACCTTGCCGCCGAACCCCGAGCTTTCCAGCGACAGCACCACGTCGGCCGCCGTCAACCCGCTGCCCACCACGAGGACGTGGTCGAGCGCGGCGAGGCCCTCGATCGCCGAGCGATCCCAGGGATCGGGACTGTAGAGGTGCCCCGGCAGCCCCTCCAGCACGCCATGCGGCGCGGGCGGGAAGTTGCCCAGGGCCAGCACCACCGCGCGGCAATTGACGACGTCGCCGTCGGCCAGCCGCACATGTGCCGCGCCATCGCCGAAATCGACCGAGCATGCCTCGCCGTCGATGACCTGCGCGTCGGGACCGGCCTTCGCCAGCGCCTCGACCAGCAGTTCGCGCAAGTAGGTCCCGTAAGTCAGGCGCGGCACGAAGCGGTTCGCCTCGTCGGCGTCGGCGAAATCCATCCAGCGGGCGAAGTGCTTCGCATCGTCGGGGAACGCGCTCATGTTGGAGGCGCGCACGTTGAGCAGATGCTCCGGCCGCCGCGTACCGAACGCCACGCCCTTGGCAAGCTGGGCGGAATTACGCTCGATCAGGGCGACCTTGACGCCGTAGCGCAGCAGGTTGATCGCCAGCAGCGTCCCGCTGAACCCTCCTCCCACGATCGCGATGGGCAGGTCGCGGGCGGCATTGTGACTGATCATGAAAAGATAGGTTCCCGGCAAGCTGATGAGGCTGGCTAACAGGAAATGCCCGCCGCGGGGTATTTTTTGTCCTCATAGATTGCGCCGAATCGCTTCGGTCGGTCGCTGCCGTTAACCATTTCTAGTGACCTTCGGTTTATACGTATGGCCCTGATCAAGGTTGGGGCATGCCGGTTAGGTCGCATCTCGTCTTCGTTTGGCTGCTTCTGGCGGCGCTGTTCTGGTCGTCTTCCGCGCGGGCGGAGATCGTCCGGATGCGCTCCGACGTCTGCTATGCCACCGCGCCGGCGGACTATCCGGCCACTGCCGCCTCGGTCGCGCGGCTGAACTTCGACTGCGCCCGCGTGCCTGACCATCCCGCCTACGCCAAGGGCTGGGCATGGCTGAAGCTGCGCGATCCGCGCATGCTGTCCGGCCTGCCTTCGGGCTGGCTCCTGATGACCGACCAGAGCCGGTTCGAGCGCATGACCATGCTGGTGGTCGATACCCAAGGCCGCACCCGCACCGCCACGATCGCGCCCGGTGCCGTCGGCGACCACTGGGCTCTCGGGGGCATGTTGCGCTTCGCCGTCGATCCGCCGGGCGCCCGCGTCCGCGATGTCTACATCGGCTACCGCAACCTCGACGACCTTTCGCTGATGCGCAAACTTTCGGCGATGAGCCCGCAGAGCCTGCTGCGGCTCGAGGGCATCTGGCTGGCGCTGATGGGTGTGTTCGCGGGCGCCATCTTCTCCGCGTTCGCTTACAACCTGCTGATCTACACCGGCCAGCGACTGGTCTTCCAGCGCTGGTATCTCGTGTGGTCGCTGCTGGTCCTCGCCTACGGCCTGACCTGGACCAACGTGCTGGCCTTCGCCTTCCCCGAATATGTCGGCCCGTTCGCGGTGACGACCGACTATCTGCTCGTCGCCGGACTGATCGCGGCGGGGAACATGTTCTTCCTGGCCGTCATCGAGGAAGGCGTGCTGCCGCGCTGGCTGGTGCGGTGGGGGAAGATCTGCGCCTGCCTCAACATGGTGGTCGGCGTTCTCGCCGCCTTCGTCCCCGTCGCTGCGCCGGTCGTGCTGGACCGCTGGCTCAACGTGGTCTTCGTCCTCAGCGCCGCCAGCGTCGGCGTCGGCATAGGCATCGCCCTGCGGGCACGCAGCCGTGTCGTGTGGTTCTACCTTGCCGGGTGGACCCCGGTGCTCTCGGTCTTCGCGCTGCGCGTCAGCCGCAATTTCGGGATCACGGTGCAGGACGACGTGGTCGATATGGCCACTTTCGCCGCGCTCGCGTTCGAATCGATCGCCCTGTCGCTCGCCATCGCCGACCGCTTCCGCCTGCTCGGCAAGGAGCGCGACACCGCCGAGCAGGCCCGCAAGGTCGCCCAGGTCGAGAGCGAGACCTTCCGCCGCGCCGCCCAGACCGACTACCTGACCGGCCTCGGCAACCGCGCCGCCTTCCAGTCCGCGCTGCGCACGATGTGCGAGGATGCCGCACGCTCCCCCTTCATGCTGCTGCTGATCGACGTCGATCATCTCAAGCACATCAACGACCGCCTCGGCCATGACGGCGGCGACCTGCTGCTCGGCAAGGTCGGACGGGGCCTCGTGGCCGCAGGTGGTCCGTCCGCGCACGTCTCGCGCATAGGCGGTGACGAGTTCGCGATCCTGCTGCCGTGGGACCCCGTGGCGGAACTGCGCATCCGCCGCGCGCTGGACGAACTGCAGGGTGCGACGCTGACGCACGGCGGCCGCAGCTGGGCCTTGTCGCTCAGCATCGGCCTTGCCTGCTTCCCGCAGGATGCCGCCGAACCCGATGTGCTCGCCAAGAACGCCGACCTCGCGCTCTATCAGGCCAAGCAGGAAGGCCGCCGACGCCTGCTCGACTACGCCCCGCACTTGCGCGAGCAGCTGGACAGCCGGCAGCTGTTCGGACTGGAAGCGCGCCAGGGCATCGAACGCGCCGAATTCTCGCTCCATTACCAGCCCATCGTCGATATCGATACCGGCGCGATCGGATCCTACGAAGCGCTCCTGCGCTGGCAGCACCCGGTCCACGGGCTGATGACACCGGCCGTCTTCGGCGACATGCTGAACGAGCGCAAACTGGGCCTTGCGGTGCAGCAGCACGTGCTGGACATGGGCCTCGCCGCCTTGCGGGACCACCCGGAGCGGATCCCCAAGCTCTCGGTCAACCTGATCGCCGCACAGCTCGACAGCCCCCACGCCGCCGCCCGCCTGCTGGCGCGGATACGCGACTATGGCATCGCGCCCGAACGCCTGTGCATCGAGGTGACCGAGGACTTCGTGCTCGGCCGCGCGGTGGACGAGACCGCCAAGGCGCTCGACCTGCTGCACGAGGCAGGCGTGACGGTGGCGCTCGACGACTTCGGCACCGGCTATGCCTCGCTGATCCATCTCAAGCACCTGCCCTTCGACGTGCTCAAGATCGACCGCTCGTTCACCCTCGGCCTGTTCGACGACGACGGCCAGAGCGAGGCGATCATCCGCGCCATCATCGGGCTTGGGCAGGGCCTCGGCAAGCAGGTCGTGGCCGAGGGCGTCGAGACCGAAGAACAACGCCGCAAGCTGGCGGAGATGGGCTGCAGGCTCGGCCAGGGCTACCTCTTCGCCCGCCCGGCCCCGATCGAGACTTTCGCATCGGCCGGAGCATCGGCCTGCGCGGCCTGACGCTTCAGGGCGAAGGCGCGGCGTCGGATTCGCGGCGGATCAGTTCGAAGGTCATCCGTGAATGGCGCGGCGCCGGACGGCGTCCCTCGCGGACGGTACGGATGTCCTCGACCAGTTGCAGCACCGCCGCGCGCGACATGTCGGCGATCGGTTGGCGGATCGTCGTCAGTTCCGGCCAGGTCGTGGTCGCCTGCGGGGCATCGTCGAAGCCGACGACGGTGAGGTCGCGCGGCACGTCCAGCCCCATGCGATGCGCCACCGAGACCGCCGCCGCCGCCATGTCGTCGTTGCTGGCGAAGATCGCGGTCGGCCGCTCGGCCAGTGCCAGCAGCTTCTGCGCCGCGTCGAGGCCCGACCGGTAGGTGAACTGCCCCTCGACCACCAGCGCCGGGTCCGACACCAGCCCTGCCTCCCCCAGCGCATCGAGGTAGCCGTAAAGGCGCAGCGCCGATGCGGTCTGGTCGGGATTGCCGGAGACGAACCCGATCCGTTCGTGCCCCTGCGAAAGCAGGTGCCGCGTCATCGCCGCCGCCGCCGCGCGGTCGTCGATGTTGACGGAAGAGAGGAACACCGCAGGCCGCCCCGAAGCCACCGCGACGGCGGGAAGCCCGGCCTCCTGCAGCAACTGGTGCATGTCGTCGGCGTCGCAGAGCGGCGGCGGCAGGATCAGCCCGTCCACCCCGCCGTCGATCAGGCGCCGCACGATTTCGGCGCGCTCTTCCGGGTTGTCGCAAAGCTGCACCACAAGCTGAACGTTGGCCCGGCTCGCCTGGTCGAGGCTACCGACAAGGAATTCGTTGAGATAGCCGGCGCTGGGATTGCTGTAGAGCAGGCCGATGCGGATCTCGCTCGCCGCCGCGAGGTTGCGGGCGGCGGCACTCGGCGAATAGTTCAGCGCCTTGATCGCAGCCTCGACCCGCTCGCGCGTTTCCTCGCGCACGTTGGCCTTGCCGTTCATCACGCGCGACACCGTCATCAGCGAGACCCCCGCCTCGCGCGCCACGTCGGCAATGGTGTTCCCTGCGCGCGAACGGCGCGAGGAGCGCGGGCGCATGGGCGATCCGCCGATATCGTCTGCCATGCGCGCCTCTACTCCCTGCCTGCACCCTCGCTGCTAACGCGCCGGCGGGCCGCTTGCAACGTGATCGATTGATGGCGCCGGGCGCGCACGGACCATCCTGTGACGGGCATCTCTGTCGCCAGGCCGTCATCCTGGCGAAGGCTGGGACCGCTGGCCGAGTAAGGCCCAACCCTCGACAGGGCGTTTGAACGATAGTTGGCCGTAACAGGCCAGCGGTCCCAGCTTTCGCTGGGATGACGAGGTTGTGCGTGCAGTTAGCGCACGCGGAAATACCCGCTGGCGAGTGCGGGCCATTACGCCGGGGAAATCAACGCAACCGAAGTGAACATCGGGTCGGCGTCGGGAGCGTCCAAGCAGGGACGCAGGGTTTTGTTTTCCGTGAACCTCTGGCGAGCGGCCGGGTAACTCACGGTGCAGCCCAGCTCGACCTGTATTCCATCGGAAAGTCCCATGTGGCCGTCGTTAGGGTTCGCGTCGTTATCGGCCGAAGGCTATCCGGGATGGCCGTCCCATGCCCTGCCGTGTGTCGCAGGAACGTATAGACGGCGTTTCCGGTAGCGCAGAGACAGTCCGGGTCTTCGAACGGACGCGTGGGTTGCACAGCTGCGGCTTGAAACCGCATCCCGGCCCACGACGCCGACCCGATACACCGAAACAATGTGATCTGCACCGCTCCGGATGCTGGGGCATATAACCCATGTGGTTATATTTGTCAAGATCGCACAAACGCAACCTCGTCATCCCGGACTTGATCCGGGACCGCTGGCCGTGAACAGCCCACCTCGCGTCAGGGCGCCCCAACGAAAGCGATCGCCTCAAGCACTGCCAGCCGGACAACGAATGTTGGAACTACGACAGGCGATCATTGCGATCCGGGCGAAATCCGATCCGCCATGCGCATTAGGCGCCGCGCCCGGCTTGCGCTTTGACGGCCATCACCATTTCCCACGCTCAGCTAAGGACACCGACATGATCACCGGCGCCATCCTCATCGGCCGCGAAGAAGCGCAGACGCAGGCAAGCTATGCCGCCATCAACCCCGCGACCGGCGCGGCGCTGGAACCGCACTTCGCCGCCGCGGGCCTCGCCGAAGTGGAGCGCGCCTGCGCGCTGGCGGACGCCGCCGCGATTCCCTTTGCCGAAGCCGAGCCGGAAACCCGCGCTGTCTTCCTCGAAACCATCGCCGACGAGATCGTCGGCATCGGCGAGCCGCTCATCGCGCGCGCCATGGCCGAGACGGGCCTTCCCCGCGCCCGTATCGAGGGCGAGCGGGGCCGCACCGCCGGCCAGCTGCGCCTTTTCGCGCAAGTCCTGCGTGAAGGCAGCTGGGCGGGCCTCACCATCGATCCCGCCCTGCCCGAGCGCGCGCCGCTGCCGCGCCCGGACCTGCGCGTGCGCAAGGTCGCGCTTGGCCCGGTCGTGGTGTTCGGCGCCAGCAACTTCCCCCTCGCCTTCTCGGTCGCGGGCGGAGACACCGCCTCCGCCTTCGCGGCGGGTTGTCCGGTCATCGTCAAGGGCCACTCGGCCCATCCCGGCACCGGCGAACTGGTCGCCCGCGCGATCCAGCGCGCGGCGGCGCTGTGCCATCTGCCCGAGGGCGTGTTCTCCTACCTCCCCGCCACGCGTGAGGCAGGCACCGCGCTGGTCGCCGACCACCGCGTCAAGGCGGTCGGCTTCACCGGATCGCGCCCCGGCGGCATGGCGCTGATGCGCACCGCCGCCGCCCGGCCCGAGCCGATCCCGGTCTATGCCGAGATGAGTTCGATCAACCCGGTCGTGCTGTTCCCCGCCGCCCTCGCCGCGCGTGCCGAAGCGCTGGGCGCGGCCTTCGTCGGCTCGCTGACGATGGGCGCCGGGCAGTTCTGCACCAATCCCGGCCTCGTCATCGCCATCGACGGGCCTGATCTCGATACCTTCCTCGCCTCCGCCTCGGCGGCGATGGGCGGCAGCGCGGCGCAGGACATGCTGACGCCGGGCATCCACTCGGCCTATGTCGAGGGCGTGAGCGCGCTGGCGGGCCACGGCGCTGTAACCACCCTCGCACGCGG
>NZ_BAAILP010000261.1:0-2142 GCF_054589055.1 Novosphingobium sp. 11B
CGGACTTGATCCGGGACCGGTGGCTGTCTTTAGGCGCGCGTCAAATGCGCGCGCGGTGAGGTGGGCTGGTCACGGCCAGCGGTCCCGGATCAAGTCCGGGACGACGTCCGGTAAGCCCCCAACGTTCCGATCAGCACCAGCACGCCGATGAGCGCCACTCCCGAGCAGGCAAGCGCAAGATCGGAATTCCCGGTCGCGTCCACCATCCACCCGAACAGCGGCGGACCGAACGCGGCGCCGAGGCTGAACAGGCCGAGGATGGCGCCGTAGGTCGCTCCGTAGTTCTCCAGTGCGGCGTAGCGGCTGGTGAAATAGGCGAGCATGTCCACTTCCGCCCCGGCCGCGAGGCCGAGCAGCAGCGCGGCCGGGATTGCGGGGCCGTCGAGCCACAGGATCACGCAGGCGATCACCGGCGAGGTCAGGAACAGCACGGCCACGCGCGGGGCGTGGAAGCGGTCGAACAGCCAGCCGACGAAAGCGCGGGCGAAGACCACCGCGATGCCGATGAAGGCGGCCACTCCGGCGGCCTGCGCGGGCGGTACCCCCCGGTCCACCAGCATCGGCACGAGATGGACGATCAGAGCCGCGACGATGACGCCCAGCAGGAAGCCGATCAGGGCGATTTGCAGCGTCTTGCGGGTGATCTCGATGCTGCCGCGCTCGCGCTTGTCGTTGGCGACGCGCTCTCCGCGCCCCGTCAGGAGGCTGACGGGAATGCCGATCACGGCGATCACGATCGCTATGGCATGAAGGCCGGTGCGCCAGCCCTGCGCCGCGATCACCGGGCCGAGCAATGCGGGCGCGAGGATCGCCGCCATGCCGGAGCCCGTCAGCATCAGCCCCAATGCGAAGCCGCGCCCGGCATCGAAGCGCAGCGAGACGACGCGCGCCCAGATCGCCGGGGTCGTCCCGCAGCCCGCCAGAGAAACGAGCAGCCACAGGCCGTACCACGCGGTCAGCGACGGCCCGGTCTCGGCCAGCGCCACCAGGGCAAGCGGCGTGGCCAGATAGCTGGCGATGGCGATGGTGCGGTTGCCGAAGCGGTCGGCGAGGCGTCCCACGACAGGGGCGGAGAGGAAGATGCCCAGCTGCTGGAACGTCGCCGCGCCCGAGACTTCGGCGCGGGTCCAGCCAAACTCCGCCTGCAGCGGCGTTACGAACAGGCCCAGCGAGTAGAAGCCCACGCCCATCATCCCCACCCCGATCGCCAGCGCGGCGGCAAGGACGGTCGGCCATCCGGCGGCCAGTTCGCTGCGGGCGGTAAGCGAGGGTGACGCAAGGGTGCTCATGGTCGCAGTGGTGCCATGGATCGGCGCGGTTGTGCAGATGCGAGATGGCGGGAGGTCGCAGGGCGAATATCCGTGCGGCGTGTGCGGCGGGGGCTTCGACAGGCTCAGCCTGAGCGGAATTGATAGGGCATTACGCTACTCCCGCTCACCCTGAGCTTGTCGAAGGGTCAGGCACAGCCTCTCGAAGCCCCATCGGCAAAGCGCCCCCTTACCTACGAAGGAATTGGAAACCCGCCCGTCCCGCAGTAAGGAACGCGCATGAACCAGGCACCCATTCTCGTCATCACCACCGGCGGCACCATCGACAAGCAGTACTTCGACGCGCTGAGCGAGTACCAGATCGTCGAGAGCGTGATCGGCAAGCTGCTGGCCACCGCCCGCGTGGCGCATCCGTTCCGCGTCGTCGAACTGCTGCGCAAGGACAGCCTCGAACTCACCGACGAGGACCGCGCGCTGATCGCCGCGACGGTCGCCGGGGCGCCGGAAAGCCATGTTGTCATCACCCATGGCACCGACACCATGACCGACACCGCCGCCGCGCTCGCCCATATCGAGGGCAAGACCGTGGTAATGTGCGGCGCCATGCAGCCCGCCCGTTTCGCCGAGAGCGACGCGGCATTCAACCTGGGCATGGCGTTCGGCTGCTGCCAATCGGCCGGCCCGGGCATCTGGATCACCATGAGCGGCACCGTGTTCGACGCGCTGAAGGTCCGCAAGGACCGCGAGGCGGGCAAGTTCGTCGCGCGCTGAGCACGGGCGGACGAGGGCACCTTCGTCCACCCCCTTCGTCATTGCGAGCGTAGCGAAGCAATCCAGGGAGGTTGGACGCCGCCCTGGATTGCTTCGCTACGCT
>NZ_BAAILP010000261.1:2263-13353 GCF_054589055.1 Novosphingobium sp. 11B
CTCTTACACAAATTTAACCACTGCAATCGTTGCGACAGGCCGGGTCTAGGGACAGCTCCCTAGGTCTGGCTTCGCAGGTCGATAACCGCCCCGGTGTACCCCTCGTCGGGTACGGGGGCCGCAGCGCGGTTTCCGGCGCTCCACCCGGAGGCCGTGGCTGCAACGAAGTTCAAGCTCGTTCGGCATCACGTCTCCCGCAGGACAGGACACGCGATGCTGGCGACGCCGATGACGACAACCGACATCCACGCGCCGCTGGTCCATGCCCCGATCGCCGCGCTGATCGTCGATGCGGCGGGCGTGGTCGCCTTCGGCAATGCCGCTGCCGCCTCGCTGCTGGCCGAGCCCGATGCCGAGGCGCTGCGCAACAGCCTGTTCTTCATGTGGTTCGCCGAAGACGATGCCGAGACGCTGCGGCAGATGTTCGAGGTCTTCTTCAAGGTTTCGATGGAGACGCGCGGCACCTGGTCGCGCCAGATGGTGCTGCACGGCGCCGACGGTTCGCGCCCGACCGTCACGATGACCCTTGCGCCCGTCGCGGGCGAGGAGGGCGACCGCGCGGTCGTCTACTTGCGCAACATGACGCGCGAGATCACCGCCGAGCGCCGCTTCACCCAGATGTTCGAAAGCATGCCGCTGGGCGTGGTGGTGGTGGACGGCAAGGGCCGGATCGCGCAGGCCAACGCCATGCTTGCGGTCCAGTTCGGATGGAAGGTGGAGCAGATGATCGGCCAGCCGATCGACATGCTGCTGCCCGAGCGATACCGCGCAAGGCACGGCGAGCAGATCTCCGGATACGCGGCCGCCCCCAAGTCGCGCCTCATGGGCGGCGACCGCGACGTCACCGCGCTGCATCGCCACGGGCGCGAGTTTCCCGTCGAGATCGCGCTCACCAAATTCGAGAGCAGCGCCCAGCCGCTCTACATGGCGATCGTCAGCGACATTTCGCACCGCAAGCGCTCCGAACGCGCGCTGCAGCAGACCAATGCGCAGCTGGAGGAGTTCACCTATGTCGCCAGCCACGACTTGCGCTCGCCGCTGCGGGGTATCGCCGACCTGGTAAGCTGGATCCGCGAAGACCTCGAAGGCACCGAACTGCCCGAGGACGTGGTGCACAACTTCGATCGCATCGCCCAGCGCATCGAGCGCTCCGAGCAGATGATCGACGACCTGCTGGCTTACGCCCGCGCCGGGGTGCGCGATTCCCGCATGCACCGCATCGATCCGCACGAACTGGTCGAGGAAGCGCTGGAACTTACGGCAATTCCCGAGGGGTTCGAGGTCGATGTCGACGTGCAGGGCGGCGACATCGTCGCCCCGCGTGCGCCGCTTTCCACTTCGCTGCGCAACCTGCTGTCCAACGCGGTCAAGCACCACGGCGGCAAGGAAGGCCACATCCGCATCGCCGTGCGCGAGGAGGGGCGCTTCACCGTCTTCACGGTGGAGGACGACGGGCAGGGCATCCCGCCCGGCAACGAGGACCGCATCTTCAAGCTGTTCCACCGCGCCTCGCCGGGGACCGACGGCGACGGGGTGGGGCTCGCCTTCACGCGCCGCATGATCAACGCCCACGGGGGCATGGTGACCGTCCAGGGCCGGGGTCCCCTCGGCGGCGCCAGGTTCGAAGTCCACTGGCCCCGCATACTTCTGCGAGAGAACGAAGATGATGATTGATCTGGTCGCACCCCGATCCGCACCAAAGAAAACTGCCAACTACAACGACGTGACCGTGCTGCTGGTGGATGACGATGACGTCGCGCGCGAAGGCGTGCTGCGCTCTTTCCGCAAATACGAGGTGCCCTGTCGCACCGTCACGGCGGGGGACGGCGGGGAAGCGCTGGCGATCCTCACCGGCCGCCATCCGGACAAGCAGATAGAAACGCCGGTGATCGTGCTGCTGGACCTCAACATGCCGGGCATGGACGGTTTCCAGTTCCTCGACGCCCTGCGCGCCGACCCGGACCTGCGCCGCACGGTGGTCTTCGTACTCTCCACTTCGGCCCGCGATCAGGACCGCAGCCGTGCCTACGACGGGCACGTCGCGGGCTACATGGTCAAGTCCGCGGTGGGTCCGCAGTTCGCTCGCCTCGCCGATTTCATCGGCAAGTATGCCCGCACGCAGGAGCTGCCCTGACGGCGGCTCCTCTCACGCAAGGATCCCTTCCTCCCATGGACCACCTGCACAATGGTACTCAGGACATTCACGCGCTGATAGTCGATGACGACGACGTCGACCGGGAGAAATTGCTGCGCCTGCTGCGCCGCGTTCCCCGCAACATCACCGTGGAGCAGGCCGCCTCGCAGGCCGAGGCGCTGGACATGATCCGCGATCCGCAGGCGCATTTCGACATCGTCTTCCTTGACTTCGGCCTGAAGGACGGCGACGGGCGCGACCTGCTGCCCGAGATCCGCGCCGAGATCGACCCCGACGTGCCGATCATCGCCGTCACCGGCCATACCGACGAGCAGATCGCGGCGGACTCGATCAAGTCGGGCATGACCGAGTTCCTGTCCAAGCGCTCGCTCTCTCCCGAGCGGGTCGCGGCGTCGGTCGAGGAGGGGATCGCCTGGCGCAAGTACCGGCAGGACATGCTCCGCGCGGAAGAGGAACTGACGCACCGCTCGCTCCACGATCCGCTGACCGACCTGCCCAACCGCACGCTGTTCGCCGACCGGCTCTCGCAGGCCTGCGCGCGGGCGCGGCGCAGCGGCGATCCGTTCGCGGTGATGATGATCGACCTCGACCGCTTCAAGGAGATCAACGACAGCCTCGGCCATGCGGCGGGCGATGCGGTGCTGATCACGCTGGGCCGCCGGATGCGCGAGCACTTGCGCGAGGTGGACACGATCGCCCGCCTCGGCGGGGACGAGTTCGCGGTCCTGCTGCAGAACGTCGATGGCGACGAGTCCGCGCTGGCCGTCGCCACCAAGCTGACCGAGCTGATCGAGCAGCCGATCGTCCACGACGGGCGGTTGCTCTACGTCGGCGCCTCGATGGGAATCTCGCTGTGCCCGCAGCTGGGCTATTCGCCCGAGGGGTTGGTGGAGGCCGCCGACGAGGCGATGTACGAGGCCAAGCGTGGGGCCAAGCGCAGCACCGAAAAGGCGGTGATCGCGCGCGGCGAACAGCGCCGCACGGTGCGCGCCGACGAGCGCACAATGCTCCACGATATCGAGGACGCCATGGGTGCGCGAGCCTTCAACTGGCATTGGCAGCCCAAGGTGGACATGCGTTCGGGGCAGGTTCTCGGCTTCGAGGCGCTGGTGCGCTGGACTCACCCGGACAACGGCCCGGTCGCGGCCGATGCGCTGATCGAGACGGTCGAGCAGTCGCACTTGCTGGAAGACTTCACCTACCTGACGCTCGATACCGTGCTGGGCCAGTACGCGCGGCTGGAGCCGGGGCTGGACGGCGCCGGTATCTCTATCAACGTCTCGGCGCGGATGCTGGAGCGGCCGGGCTTCGTCGGTCACGTCGTCGAGGCCATTCGCACGCACGGCGTCGATCCCGCGCATGTCGTGCTCGAACTGACCGAGACCGCGCTGATCGCTCACCCCTCGCAGGCCAAGCGGGTGATCGAGCAGTTGCAGGACCACGGCGTTTCGCTCTCGATCGACGATTTCGGCGCGGGGTTCACCTCGTTCGGCTACTTGCGCGAGTTCGCGGTGCGCGAGATCAAGATCGACCGCTCCTACATCGCGCGCTTTACCGAAAGCCGGTTCGACCAGTCGCTGGTGACTTCGCTGGTGGTGCTGTGCGACTGCCTCGGCATTCCGCTGGTGGCCGAGGGGGTGGAGAACCCGGAGACGCAGGCGATGCTGGTGGCGATGGGCTGCACCTGCGGCCAGGGCTACGGCATCTGCCGCCCGATGCCTTACGAGGACGTGCGCGGCTGGGTCGACGGCTGGAATGCCACGCATGGGGAGCAGCGGATGCGGGCGTGAGATCCTTTCTCACCACCATCATCTCCATCCCCACCACCGTCATTCCCGCGAAGGCGGGAACCCATCTCCTGACACTTCATGTTCCACAAGCATCAGCTGGGTCCCCGCCTTCGCGGGGATGACGAACAAAGAAGGATGACCGGAGACGGTCAGCGCCCCTTGATCACCCGCCCGATCGCCGATCGCACGTCACGTTCGCCGTAGGGTTTGGTCACCACCGGCACGCTCTTGAACGCGCCGGACTGCAGCGAGCGTTCGCCGTAGCCGCTGGCGAAGATGAAGGGGATCGCCCGCGCTTCCAGTTCGTGGGCCACCGCCTCGCTGGTATCCTTGCCGAGGTTCACGTCGAGCATCGCGAAGCTCACGTCGGAGCCTTCGAGAATGCCGAGCGCGGCGTTGACGGAGCCGGCGATGCGGCAGTCGGTGAAGCCGAAGCCGCGCAGCACGTCTTCCGCCTCCATGGCAATGATCACGTTGTCCTCGACGATCAGCGCCGCGCCGGAGCCCAGTTCCTTGGTGAACTCGGCGGGTTGCGGAGGCTCGCTCACCGGCTCGCGCAGGACCGCGCCGGGGGTCTCGAAGCCGGAGATATGGTCGGAGGGGATCAGGAACAGCGCGTGCAACCCGTCCACCGGGTAGATCACCGAGGCCGAGCCGCCCAGTTCGTGCGGAATCGTGCGCTCGATGATGGTCGAGCCGAAGCCGCGCCGGGTGGGTTCCCGGACCGGCGGGCCGCCTTCCTCGCGCCAGTCGATCTCCAGTGCGCCGTCGTCGCTGCGGTTCAGCGTCACGGTGACCTGCCCGTGCGAATCCGACAGCGCGCCGTACTTGCACGAATTGGTCATCAGTTCATGGATCACCAGCGCCAGCGTGGTGAAGGCGGCGGGGGCGATCAGCGCGTCCGGCCCGTCGATCACCACCCGGTCCAGCGAGTGGCTGGCATAGGCGTCGGTCTCGGTGCGGATCAGGTCGTAGAGCGAGGAGGGCGACCAGTCCTTGCGCGTCACCTGATCGTGCGCGCGGGCGAGGGCGTGGATGCGGCTGCCGACGATCTCGGCGAACTCGTCGATCGTGCGCGCGCCTTCCTTGCTCTGGGCGACGAGGCCGCGGATCAGGTTGAGGATGTTGCGAACGCGGTGGTTCAGTTCCGCGATCAGCATGTCCTGCTGCTGGCTGGCCTGCTCGCGCTCGACGTTGGCGGCGTCCGACAGGCGCAGCACGACTTCGAGCAGGGTGATGCGCAGCGCTTCGGCGGAGGAGACTTCCTCGTCGGTCCAGGGACGCGAATAGCCGCGCCGCTCCTCGCGCCAGATCTCGAAGCTCTTGCGCGGGGTCAGGCGCGCGCCGTTGGGGCCGAGTTCGATGGCCTTTTCGGGATTGCCCGCCCACTTCACCTCACGCACCGCCTCGCCCCGGAACAGCACGATGTAGTCGCGCGGGGACCGGCTGACCGGCAGGGCCAGCAGACCCGATGCCTTGTCCGCCCATTCCGCCGCAGGCGGGTAGACTGCGGAAATGTTGTCCGATGCCCAGACCGTGCTGGCTCCGGCGGTGTTGAGGAACCGCGCGAGGGTGGCGAACTGCGTCTGGTCGGGCACCGCGCCGTGGCCGATGAAGCGGCCGTCCACCCAGCCGACGACGCCGTCGAAGGGGATCACCTGCCGGATCGAATCGGTGAAGTCGTCGAAGGCTTCCAGCAGCGATCCGCCGCCGGCGACGCGGGCCATGATCTCGTCATGGAGGCGCATCGATTCCGCGCGCTTCTCGGTCGAGAAATCGGTCTCCTTCTGCTCCAGCAGGTAGGAGAAGAATTCGCCGAACAGCTCGCTCGCGGTGCGTACCGAATAGGACAGCGTCAGCGGCGAATAGTGGTGGCAGGCCATCAGCCCCCACAGCTTGCCGCGCCGCATGATCGAGACCGACATCGACGCCTTCACGCCCATGTTGCGCAAGTATTCGATGTGGATCGGCGACACCGCGCGCAGGCCCGACATCGACAGGTCGAGAGGATCGCCGTTGGGATTGGTCGCGGGGATGATCGGCACCGTCGGGTCGTCGACGTCGCTGATGATGCGCAGCAGGTTGCGGGTGTAGAGCTTGCGCGCCTGCGCCGGAATGTCGGACGAGGGGAAGTGCTGGCCCTTGAAGCTGTCGACCATGCCGTTCAGGCTCTCGGCGATGACTTCGCCCGCGCCGTCGCCCTCGAAGCGGTAGACCATCACCCGGTCGAAGCCGGTGAGGCCGCGCAGATGGCGCGCGGCGCTGGAACACAGCTGCTCGATGGAGGGCGACTGGCGGAGCCGCTCGATCATCGGGCGCACGTAGGAAACGAAGTCGCGGCGCTTGCCGCCTTCGTGGGGCTCGATTTCCAATATGAAGGAGCGGCCGGAATTGTGCACGGCGACGTCGAAGACGCGGCCGTCGCCGATCAGGTCCACCTCGAACATGCGCTCGACGGTGCCCGCGCTGCCGAGGATCTGCAGGCGCGTGCGGATGTCGTGCAGGGCTTCCTGCGACAGGAACTCGGTGGCGGAAAGGCCGACGAGATCGCGTGCGTCGCGGCCGAACAGGTCGGTGCAGTTCACCGAGACGTGGTTGATGATCCAGTCGCTGGAGAACGACAGCAGCCAGCCGAAGCTCTGGATGCGGCCGATGATGTGGATCGGCTCGAGGTCGCAGGTGGACAGGTCTACCTGGTGCATCGCGTCAGCCATCGACACGCGCCGCGAGGCCGGCACTGGCGGCGAATGCGCGCGAGAACGTCTCGAACGCGGCGAGGGCGGCGGTGCGCAGCGCCTCCGCCTGATCGGGCGCATACGCGCGGGTCCGCAGGACCGGGACAAGCGCCTTCCACGCGTCGTGGCCGCGCCCGTCGCTCATGTAGGCGGAGCGGAAGCCCTTCGACTCGCCCCAGTAGCCGCGCTGGCGGATGACCACGAGGCCAAGGCGCGAGCCGGAGACGACATAGGCGATGCCTGCCTCGCCGCCCGCCGCATCGAGCCCGGCAGGCGTCTCGATAGAGGGCACGGCATCGACGCCGAGAGCATCGAGATCGGCGCGCAGCATGGCCGGATAGTCCGGGCATTCGAGGCCGAGTTCGTTCTCCAGAAAGCTCCGGAACGCGGGGAACATCGGCTCCAGCCCGGCGGCGTGCGCGGCAAGGAAGCGCCCGAGCCCGTCGCGGGTCATCAGGTTCAGCGCGCCGAAGGATGCGTCCAGCCGCTCGTGAGAGGGGCCGGTCGCTTCGCGCAGCACGGTCAGCATGTCGGGCATTACGGGCGATCCGAGGGCGTCTTGCATGATTATCCGAATAAGGCCGCGAGGGCCGTTTGCAAGCGGACCGACAAGGCACGCCTAGGTCCGGGAACAGATGATCCCGGATAATGTTCCTGAGTAACACATAGCATCTCTGAAACGGACGGTCTGTTCACTTATGACCGCATCCTGGAACCGTAGGCCCTTGGCTGGGTTGTCGTTTCCGGACGGCGCAGGATTGCGACCCTTTGCGTCGGCCCTTCCGGTCGTCACGCCCATGCGTCACGCCGAGCCGCCCAAGGAGCACAAATGAGCACGATCCCGCAGACAAGCCCGGTTTCCGCCGCCGCGATCGCCGGCAGCGACCTGCTCACGGCGCTGCGGCAGGACGACTTCGCGCTGATCGAGCCTAAGCTGGGCGAGTGCCGGTTGAAGTCGGGCGAAATCATCTACCAGCCCGGCGACAGCGTCGATTACTGTTATTTTCCGACCGGCGGCGCGATGTGTTCCTACTTCGTCGAGATGGAGGACGGCACGGCGGTCGAAACCATCCTCGTGGGCCGCGAAGGGGCGCTGGGCGGGATCGTCAGCCACGGTTCGCTTCCGGCCTATGCGCGGGCCAACGTGCTGCACGACGGGGTGTTCCTGCGCATCGCCTCGCGAGATATCGAGGCGGCCAAGGAGCGCTCGCCCGCGATCGCGCACCTCTTCGCGCGCTATGCCGACTGCGTAATGGCGCAGGTGTTCCAGTCGATCGCCTGCAATGCCGTCCACACGATCGAGCAGCGCGCGGCGAAGTGGCTCTCGGCGGCCGTCGACCGGATCGGGCGCAACGACGTGACGATGACGCAGGAGCAGCTCGCCTCGATGATGGGCATCGGCCGCAGCTACGCCAGCCGGGTGCTGCAGCGTTTCAAGCGCGACGGTATGGTGCGCACCCGTCGCGGCGGCATCGAGGTGCTCGACCGCGAAGGGCTGAAGAACCGTGCCTGCGCCTGCAACGATCAGGTCGAAGGGCATTTCCGCCGCGTGCTCGGGGACGTCTATCCCAAGGAGGGATAAGGCCCGCGCGACGGGCCGCTTTGGGCCGTCGTCGCAATATGGTCAGAATAACGACATCGATTTGCCATCGAACCTGCACTTTCGCGTCATGAATGGCCCCTAGCACTCGCCCCTGCGACCAATAAGCGCGACCAATAAGGGGGCAATAACCATGACCGAGATGAATCCGGTCACCGCCTATACGGACGGTGACGTCGATACCAATGACACCACGCAGCGCTCGCTGGAGAGCATGGCGGCGGAGCGGTACTCGCGCCGCAACGCCATGTTCCGCGGCGCCGGTGCGACCACGATGGCCTTCATGGGCACCAGCCTTCTTGCCGCATGCGGTGACGACGGCCAGGGCGGCACCATCGGCGGCGCCGTCTCCGTCTCGGCGGGCAGCAGCGTTGCCACCAGCGCGGGCCGCGTCGTCACGCTGACCGGCACCGTCTCTGGCAACGGCCAGGATGCCGGCTGGACGCAGCGCACCGGTCCTGCAGTCGCTCTGAGCGGCGGCGGTGCAACCGTGAGCTTCATCGCCCCGGCCGTCGCGGCCGCCACCGACCTCGTCTTCCAGTTCAGCGCCAAGCCGCTGATCGGTGAGCCCGTGACCGCCACCACCACCGTACGCGTCTCGCCCGCGGTCCTCGGCTTCAGCGCCGTCGCCCACTCGCTGGCCGACGTGGTCGTGGTTCCCGAGGGCTACTCGGTCACCGTCATGGGACGGCTGGGCGATCCGATCGTGGCCGGAACGGCTGCCTACAAGAACGACGGTTCGGACGCCGACTTCGACAAGCGCATCGGCGACCACGGCGACGCGCTGCACTTCTTCGGCCTGTCTGCCGCCAACAAGCCGGACCGCAACATCTCGACGCGCGGCCTGATGGTCCAGAACCACGAGAACATCTCGGAGCAGTACCTCCACCCGAACGGCCCGACCCCGGCGCCGCGCCCGCTGGCCGAAGCGATCAAGGAGATCGAGTGCCACGGCGTCTCGGTCACCGAGTACATCGACAACGGCAGCCGCAAGTGGAGCCTGGTACAGGGCGGCGCGCTCAACCGCCGCATCACTCCCAACACACCGATGGCGTTCAGCGGCCCGGCGGCGGGATCGCCGTTCCTGGTCACCGCCTACGGCAAGGACGGCAAGATCGGACGCGGCACCATCAACAACTGCGCCAACGGCGTCACCGGCTGGAACACCTACCTCACCTGCGAGGAGAACTACGCCGGCTACTTCCGCCGCGACGCTTCGGACGATGCAGCGCGCACGGTGGCCGAGATCGATTCGCTGAGGCGCAACGGCATCACCAGCCGCTCTGGCAACAACGACTGGTCGACCGCTTCCGCCACCGACGATCGCATCACCCGCTGGAACGCCACGATCAAGGGCGCCACTGCGGCCGACGACTTCCGCTACGAGCCGAACCAGTTCGGCTGGGTGGTCGAGATCGACCCTTACGATCCCAAGTCGACCCCGCGCAAGCGCACCGCGCTCGGCCGTTTCGGCCATGAAGGCGCCTTCGTGCGCGCGGTCGCCGGGCAGAAGCCCGCGTTCTACATGGGCGACGATTCGCGCGGCGAGTACCTCTACAAGTTCGTCTCCGCCGCGACCTGGGTGGAAGCCGATGCCGACGCCGCCGACCGTCTCGCGATCGGCGACAAGTACATGGACACCGGCACGCTCTACGTCGCCCGGTTCAATGCCGACGGCACCGGCACCTGGATGCCGCTGGTCTACAGCCCGACTTTCCCGAAGCGTGCCGCGAGCGGTTCCTATCGGGAGTACACGTTCACCAGCCAGGCCGACATCTGCGTCAACACCCGCTTCGCCGCCGACGCGCTGGGGGCGACGCCGATGGACCGTCCGGAGTGGACGGCGGGCAACCCCGCCACCGGCGAAATCTACCTGACGCTGACCAACTCGAACAATTCGTTCCGTCCGGTCACCGGCACCAACGCCGCCAACCCGCGCTCGTACAACGACCCCAAGGGACCGTCGAACGCGTCGCAGACCGGCAACCCGAACGGCCATATCGTGCGTCTTCGCGAAGACGGCGACACCACCAGCGCCACGACGTTCAAGTGGGACATCTACCTGTTCGGCGCCGACGCGACCGATGCCAATCCCACCAACGTCAACATCTCGGGTCTGACCACCGCCAACGACTTCTCCAGCCCGGACGGCGCCTGGTTCTCGCGCGCCAGCAACCCGGCGGGGCAGATCAACCCGCTGCTGTGGATCGAGACCGACGACGGCGCGCTGACCGACCGCACCAACTGCATGCTGCTCGCCGCGATCCCCGGTCACGTCGGTGACGGCGGTGCCTACACGGTGAACAACGCGGGCAACACGCAGAACACCTTTGTCGGCGCCAAGGCGACCGCGGCCAACCTGCGCCGCTTCCTCGTCGGGCCGAGCCAGTGCGAAATCACCGGCATCGACTCGACGCCGGACGGCCGCACGCTGTTCGTCGGCATCCAGCATCCGGGCGAGAGCGGCTCGGTGACGGCGCCGGGCAGCAACTGGCCCGATACCCAGACCAACGCCTCGGCCGCCAAGACGGTGCGTCCGCGCTCGTCGATCGTCGCGATCACCCGGAACGACGGCGGCGTGATCGGTCTCTGATCAAGGCTCCTTCGGGAGAATGCCCTAAGGGAAAATGCAGGGGAGGGGGCGCCGATGAGCGCCTCCTCCCTTGGCGTTTGTGGGGAAAGTGTGGAGGCAAATGCCCGTCATTCCAGCGAAGGCTGGGACCGCTGGCAGCTTCGCACCGCACTATCGGCAGGGCGTATTCACGAGGGGGCACTGTAAAACGTGAGCGGTCCCAGCCTTCGCTGGGATG
>NZ_BAAILP010000261.1:13446-17476 GCF_054589055.1 Novosphingobium sp. 11B
TGTTTGCTGGATTCCTCCCCGAGACAAGCTCGGGGAGGAATTGTTCGCTTCAGAACCGGTCGGCGTTCATCACTTTCGCCCACGCCGCCACGAAGTCGTCCACGAACTTCTGCTTCGCATCGTCCGAGGCGTAGACTTCCGATACCGCCCGCAGTTCCGAATTCGACCCGAACGCCAGGTCCACCGGGCTCGCGGTCCAGCGCACCTTGCCGGTCTTGCGGTCCTTGCCGTCATAGAGCCCCGGCGCCGCGCTCTTCGACCAGACCGTGTCCATCGAAAGCAGGTTGACGAAGAAGGCATTGTCGAGACTGCCCGGCGTCGCGGTGAAGACCCCCGCGCTCGACTTGCCGGCATTGGCGCCCAGCGCGCGCATGCCGCCCACCAGCACCGTCATCTCCGGCACCGTCAGGTTCAGGGCGTCGGCCTTGTCGACCAGCGCGGCGGCCGGGTCGAGCCGGTAGTCGGCCGTGTAGAAGTTGCGGAAACCGTCGGCCTTGGGTTCGAGGTACGCGAACGATGCCACGTCGGTCTGGTCCTGCGCCGCATCGACGCGGCCCGGCGCGAAGGGCACCTTCACCGGATAGCCCGCCTTGCTGGCCGCCTGTTCGACACCGGCATTGCCTGCCAGTACGATGAGGTCGGCCATCGACACCGCTTTTCCGGACTTCGCGAAGTCGGCCTGCACCGCCGTCAGCTTCGCCAGCACCTTGGCCAGTTCGGCCGGATCGTTGACCGCCCAGCCGCGCTGCGGGTCCAGCCGCAGGCGTCCGCCATTGGCGCCGCCGCGCATGTCGGTGCCCCGGAAGGTCGAAGCCGAGGCCCAGGCCGTGCGCACCAGTTCGGGCGTCGTCAGGCCGGAGGCGAGCACCTTGGCTTTCAGCGCGCTCTGGTCCGCCTCGCCCAGGGGTGCGAAGCTCGCCTGCGGCAGCGGATCCTGCCACGAGAACGTCTGGTTCGGAACGTCCTTGCCCAGATAGCGCGCCTGCGGGCCGAGGTCGCGGTGCGTCAGCTTGAACCACGCGCGGGCGAAGGCCTGCGCGAATTCCTCGGGATTCTCGTGCCAGCGCTGCGCGATCTTGAGGAATTCGGGGTCCTGCTTGATCGCGATGTCGGTGGTGAACATGATCGGCGCGTGGGTCTTGCCCTTGATGTGCGCGTCCGGGACCATGTTGGCGGCCGCCGGGTCGGTGGGAATCCACTGCGTCGCGCCCGCCGGGCTCTTGGTCTTAACCCACTCCATGCCGAGCAGGTTGTCGAGGTACTGCGAGGTGAACTTGATCGGATTCGCCGACCACGCCCCTTCGAGGCCGCTGGTGATGGCATCCTCGGCATTGCCCTTGCCGCACGTGTTCTCCCAGCCCAGGCCCTGCTTCTCGGTCCCGGCGGAGGAGGGATCGGCGCCCATGCACTTGTTCGGATCATGCGCGCCGTGGGCCTTGCCGAAGGTGTGGCCGCCCGCGATCAGTGCCAGCGTCTCCTCGTCGTTCATCGCCATGTTGCCGAAGGCGCGGCGGATGTCGGCGGCGGCGGAGATCGGATCGTGGTTGCCGTTCGGGCCTTCCGGGTTGACGTAGATGAGGCCCATCTGCGTCGCGGCGAGCGGACCCTTGAGGTTGCCCTTCGCGTCGCGGCGCTTGTCGGTCATCATCTTGGTTTCCGGCCCCCAGAACACCAGGTCCGGCTGCCAGGCGTCGACGCGGCCGCCCGCGAAGCCGATGGTCTTGAAGCCCATGTCCTCCAGCGCGACGTTGCCGGTCAGCACCATGAGGTCGCCCCACGACAGCTTGCGGCCGTACTTCTGCTTGATCGGCCAGACGAGGCGGCGGGCCTTGTCGAGGCTGACGTTGTCGGGCCACGAATTCAGCGGCTCGAAGCGCTGCTCGCCGCCGTCCGAACCGCCGCGTCCGTCGCCGACGCGGTAGGTGCCTGCGCTGTGCCAAGCCATGCGAATGAAGAACGGGCCGTAGTGTCCGTAGTCGGCGGGCCACCACGATTGCGACGTGGTCAGCACCTTGCGGATGTCCGCCTTGACCGCGTCGAGGTCGAGCGTGGCGAACTCCTTCGCATAGTCGTAATCGGCGCCGTAGGGGTTGGACTGCGCCTCGTGCTGGCGCAGCGCGGCGAGGTCGAGGGTGCTGGGCCACCAGTCCTTGTTGGACATGCCGCCGGGCTTGGTGCCGGCGGGAGGGGCGGGCTGTTCGGTGACCGTCGCCGCCTCGGTCGCGGCCTTGTTCGGCTTGGCCTGTTCGGCGGCCGACACGGGCGCTGCGAGCGCGCAGCACGCGGCGCCGAACATCAGCGCGAGCATGCGGTTTCCAGGGGTGTTCATGGCCTCTCTCCTCCTGTTGCTTTGGCCCTTGTGAGGGCGGCCAGAGGGTACGCCCCGAGGGACGGGACCGTTAGTGCGCTTCGTCGATGAGAGTGATCGGGCAGGACGATCAAAATCGAAAGGTTAAGCGAGCCGCGCGATTTGTTGCCGCTCCATCGCCGGGGCGTTGCGCGCGGGCGGCTCTGGAAACGGGAGGCGAGCTGGCCTAATAGACAATCCTGTTGAATAGCGCGCATGGGAGAGACCGCGTGACCGAACCGGAGGCCTACGAGCCCAGCCGTCTGACCGCAGCGGACATGGACGCCGAAGTGCTCGCCACTTACCCGACCGAGGCGTTTCTCTCGAAGGACTACCTCGCGGCGGAGAAGACGCTGCTGTGGCCCAAGGTTTGGCAGATGGTCGAGCGCGAGAGCGACCTGCCGAACCCCGGCGACTGGCTGACTTACGACGTCGCCGACGAATCCGTGATCGTGCTGCGCAAGGACGACGGTTCGCTCAAAGCGTTCCACAACGTCTGCCCGCACCGGGGCCGCCAGCTCGTCTCGGTGCCGGACATGCTGCCGGGAAAGGTCCATGATGTCCGGGGCTCGAACCGGCGCAACTTCATCTGCGGCTTCCACGGCTGGACCTTCGACCTCGAGGGGCAGAACACCTACATCCTCGATCCGCAGGACTGGCAGAACAAGCTGACGGCAGAGATGACCTGCCTGTCCGAAGTCCAGGTCGATACCTGGGGCGGCTACATCTACATCACCATGGACCCGGACGCGGTGCCGCTGGCCGAGTGGATGGGCCGTGCGGGAGAAATCCTCTCGCACTTCCAGCTGGAGAAGATGCACTACAAGTGGCGCCAGTGGGCGATCTACGACTGCAACTGGAAGACCGCGATCGAGGCGTTCCTCGAACCCTACCACGTCGCGGGCACGCATACGCAGCTGCTGGCCTATGGCGATTACTATGCGCTGAGCCGCCAGTACGGGCTGCACTCGGTCTCCAGCTACGACACGCGCGATGCCAAGTTCGAGATGAGCGAGAGCGCCGGCACCACCCGCGCTGGCAAGGGCGACGACCCGCGCGTCTCCACGTATGAGCTGATCCGCGAGAACTACGAGACGGTGAACTACTCCGCCTCCACCGAGACGCTGGTGAACGCCGCCGCTCGCCTCCAGATCGAGCTTCCGGAGGACGCCACCCCGCAGGAATGCATCGCCCACTGGCTGAAATCCGCCAAGGCCGACGACGCCGCGCGCGGGGTGATCTGGCCCGAGGTTCCGCCCGAGATCAAGAAGGAAGGCGGCCTCGCCTGGGGCCTGTTCCCCAACCAGAACATCCTCCACGGCGAGACCTTCGCGCTGTGCTACCGCGTGCGCCCCTACAAGGACGATCCGGACAAGTGCGTGTTCGAAAGCTACGCCCTCGAACGCTTCCCGGAAGGGGAGGCGCCGCAGACCGAGTGGACCTATGCCGACCCCATCGGCGAGAACTGGGGATCGGTGCTGGCGCAGGACTTCTCCAACATGCAGTTCGTGCAGAAGGGCATGAAGTCCAGCGGCTTTCGCGGACCCTTGCCCAACCCGCACCAGGAGCAGAAGGTCATCAACCTCCACCGCAATCTGGCGAACTTCATGGGCGGGCGAGGGGCGCCGACCAAGCTGGGGGTGTGAGCGGCTAGGCCCCCCCCCAACCCCTCCCGCAAGCGGG
>NZ_BAAILP010000261.1:17637-21449 GCF_054589055.1 Novosphingobium sp. 11B
CGGAACCCACCGCCCCATCCAGGAGTTTTACGAGGGTTAACGGGCGCGCCGTCCATTTTTGACGCGCCTTCTCGAAAGGCTCGTCCATGAACACGAAGATCCTCGCCCTGGCCCTTGCCGGTTCCACCGTGGCGCTCAGCGCCTGCGCCACGGACGGCTATGGCGGCGGCTATGGCTACAGCTCGGTCGGCTGGGGCACGCCTTATGCCTATGACGGCTATTACGACGGGTACTACGGCCCGATCCACGACGGCTACTGGGGCAGCGACGACTACTTCTACTACCGCAACAACGACCGCGACCACCGCTACCGCCGGGGCGACCGCAACCACATCATGCGCGCGCCCCCTCAGGGCCAGCACAACTACCAGCCGTTCCGGGGCGAGATGCGCCCGCAGCAGGGCATGAAGATGCCGATGTGGCGGGGCGGCGGGCAGGATGGTGGCGGGCGCGGCGACGGCCGCCGACCGGGCCGCGGCCACCGCTGAGGCGGCTCAGCCGTCCTCTTCCCGCGTGCGCCGTGCCTCAATGGTGCGGCGCAGCTGCTCCAGCTTGGCGTCGATCACCGCGCGCGTCTCTTCCACGGTGGGCATCTGCGCCTCGATATCGCGCCGCACCCTCTCGTAGAGCGCCGAGCCCGGCCGCGCGTCCTGCGCAGGCGCGGCGTAGCGCTCCGGCATGCGCTGGCGCAGCAGGAACAGCATGAGCGCGGTGTCGTGGCGGGTATATGTGGCGACCACCTTGCCCTGGCTCGCCACCGGGCGTTCCTCGCCCAGGATCGCGCGTTCGAGCGCGCAGTCCTGCAGCCGCAGCATGCCCCGGTCGACAGCCTTGTCCCACGCGGCGGAGAACCCTTCGGCGCCCTTCATCAGCCGCAGTTTGTAGAGCGCCTCGAGGCTCGCCCCGATCGCGCGGGCGGCCTGCGTGACGATCCCGCTGGCGGCGAGCGCGGCGATGAACATGCGCTGCCGATCGGGCGTGATCGAGTTGCGGCGCGGACGGCTGTGCAGATAGGGCGCGAAGCCGAGCAGCGGATCGTCCGCCTCGGGCAAGTCCTCGAAGAAGGCCATGGCCGAAGTGCGCCGCGAAGGCCGCACCGACCGGCACCCCACACGTTCCTCCCCGAGCTTGTCTCGGGGAGGGGGACCGCCGACGCAGTCGGTGGTGGAGGGGCACGCGGGGGATCGCCCGGCCTCACCGCCGGGCGCGGGATCGTCAGAAGGTTTCACGCGAAGCCGCGAAGCCGCAAAGGATTTATCGCCGCGCCGGCGCTCGGGATGTGCCGGGGGCGTGGAGGATCGGTCCGTCATAAGGCGTGGAACTCCATGGGGTGTTGGAGTGGATGCCCCTCATGGCGGACCTATGTATCGCGGGCCGGGGTGTGTAGGAAAATGGTTTGTGGCGGTAGGCCGAGATAGCAGCCTTTCGCCAATCAATAGAGTGAGCGTTCGTTAATAATCGGCGCCGGAGATTCGAAATTGCACTAGGGCAGATCCGCTGGGTATCTAATCTCAAAGATCGGCTTGCCAGAGTTTTCTTCTCGGCAGATGGCGTGCACTAAGCTGCTGGCCGGCTGCGCCTCGATGAATTTCTGGACGAAATTCTGCGTCATTTCCGTGGCCATCTTCCGGGTGACCTTAGTGCCAGGCATGTTGATGTTTGTGCGACCCTGCTTGTGTTCGTCGCCATCGTCGTCAACATACGTATAGTCGATTTTTAGCACGATTATCGCTCCTGACTTCCGAGCCTCCGCAAAATGCCGCGCCTCAAGCTCCTCTGCAAACATCGGGCCAGAATACTTATCTGAAAGGTTGAGGCAAATCATGGCGCATAGCCATGATAGTTCGCGGGCTTCATCTTGCTTATCTGGGCTCCATGCCCCTGGCTTTCGCCTGTTGCTATGGAAATAATGGCCTCTTCGTTCGATTAAATGTTCGACGATCTTCTCGGGTGTCGGCGATCCCCTCAAAAAAGTCCCGGTAGGGGTGGCGGGGCGCGTCCGATCTTCCCGGAAATCAGCCTTTGCAGATTTGATCGCGTCGATGAGTACCGCATAGCCTTTGAATGCTTTTTCGAGGCCCGCCTTCTTGAATTGCCCATCGCTGAAAAATGCATCGAAAATCAGAAAATAGTAGCGGAAAGCATCTATGTATCTCGCTTCTTTCGATGCTTCGCGTGCATAGCCCGTCAAGGTGGCAAATAAACGATATTGTTCATCATACTGCTTCTCGGCAGCCATCATGGCTCGGGTAAAGAAATCGTAAGTTAGAGCGATGGGGCGTTCATCAGCCTCGCCGTAAGTGAAACGACTAATCGCAATCGCTTTGGACTCTTCCTGTGTTTCCCCTTCGTATTCCGCTTCAGTCCGATCGAAAGCAACTTGAACAGGGAATAGTGCCTGAATGAAGCTAAAGCCATTCCGCACCTGCTGGCGAAGCATCGAATGCAGCGGATCATTGATCGCAATTGTAGGAGGCTGGCCCGGACTGTCTGGTTGAGCTAAACTGGGCGCTAGAGTTGCGGGTTGCCCGGTGAAAGCGAACTTTAATGCGCTTACCATGTCGCCGTCTGCCACCAACGTCATCCGGGCGCCGAGCACATCAATAGGCCAATGATCTAGCATCCGAATGGGTTGTTTCAAATGAACCGTATAGCGTGCAATCATCGTGAAAGACTACGGCGTCAGTGTCTGAATGCAAACATTCAACCTCTCGAAAGTGCGGCAATTGTGTGATGCGGTAACCGGCAGGCTTCAGTAATCGAACTCGCGCCGTCGAAGGTGGGGCAAGGGGGTGTAGTAGTCGCTGCCTATGTCAATCTTGACCCCATCCCCCCAATCCCCTAAAGGCGCGCATCCCTCGCGGGCTTGCTCGCGGTGGATATACAGAGCTGAACATTGCCGTTCCGGCGCGTTTCTCGCAGTTTTTCCGTGGCTTTCGGGCCTCGGCAGGGCAGGGAAGCACGGATCGCTCCCTTCATCCGAATCGGGTGAGGGTGCGTCCCTCGGGCGGGCGGCAAAGTAATCCGGCAGCGCTCATCGGCGGCCGGGTGGAGTGTTTTTCGGCTCACGGGTGCGGCCTTCCTCGTTGAACGAGGGGGCAGGGCAAACCGATGGCGGTCCCAGTCCCCCAAGTTTTCTTGGCGCTGGGATGACGGCCTCGCGGTTTCCTTCCTGCATCGCGTGATCGTCTACTCTTCTCCCGTCACTCGCTGTTGTGGCCCTCCCGGCCCGGTGACCACCGGGGTGCGACGGGTCGATACCGATGGTTTCGGTGTCGATCCATCGCACTCCCATTTGAAAGAAGAGTATAGATGCCCACTATCAACCAGCTGGTCCGCAAGGGCCGCGAACCGCAGAAGGCCAAGTCCAAGGTTCCTGCGATGGAGCAGAACCCGCAGAAGCGCGGCGTCTGCACCCGCGTCTACACGACCACCCCGAAGAAGCCGAACTCGGCACTTCGCAAGGTCGCCAAGGTGCGCCTGACCAACAGCCGCGAAGTCATCTCGTACATCCCGGGTGAAGGCCACAACCTGCAGGAGCACTCGGTCGTGCTCATCCGCGGCGGCCGCGTCCGCGATCTTCCCGGCGTTCGCTACCACATCCTGCGCGGCGTGCTCGACACCCAGGGCGTCAAGGATCGCAAGCAGAGCCGCTCGAAGTACGGCGCCAAGCGTCCGAAGTAAGCTGGTCTCAAGGGCCGCGGCGGGGCACCCGTCATCCCAGCGAAAGCTGGGACCGCTGGCAGCCTAACGCGACCTTGAAGACAAGAAACCTACCGAGCGCCCGGTGAGGCCAGCGGTCCCAGCCTTCG
>NZ_BAAILP010000261.1:21547-25709 GCF_054589055.1 Novosphingobium sp. 11B
TTGGAGTTTAAAAAATGTCACGTCGTCGTCGTCCCGAGAAGCGGGAAATCCTGCCTGATCCCAAGTTCGGGGATCTCATCCTGTCCAAGTTCATGAACAACCTCATGTACGACGGCAAGAAGTCGGTCGCCGAAGCGATCGTCTACGGTGCCATGGAAACCATGGAAACCCGCGCCAAATCGGACCCGATCCAGCTGTTCCACGACGCCCTCAACAACGTCGCGCCGCAGATCGAAGTGCGTTCGCGCCGCGTCGGCGGTGCGACCTACCAGGTCCCCGTCGAGGTTCGTCCCGAGCGTGCGCAGGCTCTCGCCATCCGCTGGCTGATCACCGCCGCGCGCAACCGTCCCGAGACCACCATGTCGGCACGCCTCTCGGGCGAGCTGCTGGACGCCTCGAACAACCGCGGCAACGCGGTCAAGAAGCGCGAAGACACGCACCGCATGGCGGACGCGAACCGCGCCTTCTCGCACTACCGCTGGTAATGTGCTGAGTGTGCGCCCGGATGAGTTGGTCATTCGGGCGTCACACTTTTATTTCAGGGGGCGAGGGTCTATCTGAAGGCCGCTCTCGCTCCCGAAACCCTCGCTAAGGATTCTCCCATGGCACGCAGCCATCCGCTGAATATGTACCGTAACATCGGTATCATGGCGCACATCGACGCTGGCAAGACCACGACGACCGAGCGCATCCTCTACTACACCGGCAAGTCCTACAAGATCGGCGAAGTCCACGACGGCGCTGCGACCATGGACTGGATGGAGCAGGAGCAGGAACGCGGCATCACGATCACCTCGGCTGCCACCACCTGCTTCTGGACCGCCGAGGGCCAGGAATACCGCATCAACATCATCGACACCCCGGGCCACGTCGACTTCACCATCGAAGTCGAACGCTCGCTGCGCGTGCTCGACGGTGCGGTGGCATGCTTCGACGGCGTTGCCGGCGTGGAGCCGCAGTCGGAAACCGTATGGCGCCAGGCCGACAAGTACGGCGTCCCCCGCATGTGCTTCATCAATAAGCTGGACCGTACCGGCGCCAACTTCAAGTATTGCGTCCAGTCGATCATCGATCGTCTTGGTGCTACTCCGGCCGTGCTTTACATTCCTATTGGTCTGGAAGCCGATCTCAAGGGTCTCGTTGACTTGGTGCACAACCGCGCGATCGTCTGGAAGGACGAGTCGCTTGGTGCCGAATTCTTCTACGAAGAGATTCCGGCCGAGCTGGCTGACGAAGCCGCCGAGTACCGCATGAAGCTCATCGAACTCGCCGTCGAGCAGGACGACGAGGCGATGGAAGCGTATCTCGAAGGCAACGAGCCCGACGTCGCGACGCTCAAGAAGCTGATCCGCAAGGGTACGCTGGGCCATGCGTTCGTGCCGGTCGTCTGCGGTTCGGCGTTCAAGAACAAGGGCGTTCAGCCCCTGCTCGACGCCGTCGTCGATTACCTGCCTTCGCCGCTCGACATCGAAGACGTCCAGGGCGTCAAGGTCGACAGCGACGAGCCCGACAGCCGCCCGCCGGCCGACGACGCGCCGTTCTCGGCTCTCGCGTTCAAGGTCATGAACGACCCGTTCGTGGGCTCGCTCACCTTCGCTCGCATCTATTCGGGTACGCTCTCGAAGGGCACGTACCTGAACTCGGTGAAGCAGAAGAAGGAAAAGGTCGGCCGCATCCTCGAGATGCACGCCAACGAGCGTAAGGACATCGACGAGGCCTTCGCGGGCGACATCGTTGCTCTTGCCGGCATGAAGGAAACCACCACGGGCGACACGCTCTGCGCCGAACGCGCGCCGATCGTTCTCGAACGCATGGAATTCCCCGAGCCGGTCATCGAACTGTCGGTGGAACCCAAGACCAAGGCCGACCAGGAGAAGATGGGCATCGCGCTCAACCGTCTCTCGGCCGAGGATCCCTCGTTCCGCGTCTCGACCGACCACGAGTCGGGCCAGACCATCATCAAGGGCATGGGTGAACTTCACCTCGACATCATCGTCGACCGCATGCGCCGCGAGTTCAAGGTTGAAGCCAACGTCGGTGCGCCGCAGGTGGCTTACCGCGAATACCTCGGCAAGGCTGTGGATGTGGACTACACCCACAAGAAGCAGTCGGGCGGTACGGGTCAGTTCGGCCGCGTGAAGGTCAAGGTCACGCCGGGCGAGCGCGGTGCGGGCATCACCTTCAAGGACGAGATCAAGGGCGGTAACATTCCGAAGGAATATATCCCCGCGATCGAAAAGGGCATGCGCGAAACCGCTGCCTCGGGCTCGCTGGTCGGCTTCCCGATCATCGACTTCGAAATCGTCCTCTACGACGGTTCGTACCACGACGTCGACTCGAGCGCCCTGGCGTTCGAAATCGCCGGTCGCGGTGCCATGCGTGAAGTCGCCCAGAAGGCCGGCATCAAGCTGCTTGAGCCGATCATGAAGGTCGAGGTCGTGACCCCGGAAGAGTTCATGGGCGACGTCATCGGCGACCTCAACTCGCGTCGTGGCCAGATCCAGGGCACCGACAGCCGTGGTAACGCACAGGTCGTGGAGGCGAACACGCCGCTCGCGAACATGTTCGGCTACGTGAACTCGCTGCGCTCCTTCACCCAGGGCCGCGCGAACTACTCGATGATCTTCTCCCACTATGACGAAGTCCCGGCGAACGTCGCGGCCGAAGTCAAGGAGAAGCTCGCCTAAGGGCGGGCGGGATCAAGCATACTCTTGCCTGACGGCAGGATTGGTTATAGGGGCGGCGCCTGCATCCGCGGGCTCCGCTCCGATACCCCGCAGATTCGAAATCAAGACGAAAGAAGGTTTGAAAGATGGCCAAGGCTAAATTTGAGCGGAACAAGCCGCACTGCAACATCGGCACCATCGGTCACGTCGACCACGGCAAGACCACGCTGACCGCCGCGATCACCAAGGTGATGGCTGAAGCGTTCGGCGGCACCGCCGTTGACTTCGCGAACATCGACAAGGCTCCCGAAGAGCGCGAGCGCGGCATCACCATCTCGACCGCACACGTCGAGTACGAGACCGACGCCCGCCACTACGCGCACGTCGACTGCCCGGGTCACGCTGACTACGTCAAGAACATGATCACCGGTGCCGCCCAGATGGACGGCGCGATCCTCGTCGTGAACGCTGCTGACGGCCCGATGCCGCAGACCCGCGAGCACATCCTGCTCGCCCGCCAGGTCGGCGTGCCGCAGCTGGTCGTGTACATGAACAAGGTCGACCAGGTCGACGACGAAGAACTGCTTGAGCTGGTCGAACTCGAAGTTCGCGAACTGCTCTCGTCGTACGACTTCGACGGCGACAACATCCCCGTCGTCAAGGGTTCGGCTCTGGCCGCTCTCGAAGGCCGCGACGACAACATCGGCAAGGAATCGATCCTTGAGCTGATGAAGGCCGTCGACGACTTCATCCCGCAGCCGCCCCGCCCGACCGACAAGCCCTTCCTGATGCCCGTCGAAGACGTGTTCTCGATCTCGGGCCGTGGTACGGTTGTGACCGGCCGCGTCGAGACCGGCATCGTCAAGGTTGGTGAGGAAGTCGAAGTCGTCGGCATCCGCAACACCCAGAAGACCACCGTCACCGGCGTCGAAATGTTCCGCAAGCTGCTCGACCAGGGTGAAGCCGGCGACAACATCGGTGCGCTGGTTCGCGGTCTGAAGCGTGAAGACGTCGAGCGCGGCCAGGTTCTGGCCAAGCCGGGCACCGTGACCCCGCACACCGAGTTCTCGGCAGAAGTCTACGTTCTGTCGAAGGACGAAGGCGGCCGTCACACCCCGTTCTTCGCGAACTACCGTCCGCAGTTCTACTTCCGCACCACCGACGTGACCGGCGAAGTGATCCTCCCCGAGGGCACCGAGATGGTCATGCCGGGCGACAACGTCTCGCTGTCGGTCAAGCTGATCGCCCCGATCGCCATGGACGAAGGTCTGCGCTTCGCAATCCGCGAAGGCGGCCGCACCGTCGGCTCGGGCGTCGTTGCCTCGATCACGAAGTAATTCGTCGATCGGCCAACAACGGCTGAAAGTGATTGGCCCGGCGTCTCGAAAGAGACGCCGGGCTTTTCGCGTTTATGGGATGCTTCGTCTCGTCATTGCGAGCGTAGCGAAGCATTCCAGGGCGGTGCAGCACTGCCCTGGAATGCTTCGCTACGCTCG
>NZ_BAAILP010000262.1:0-1688 GCF_054589055.1 Novosphingobium sp. 11B
GCAAAACTGGGTCTGACTCAAATTCCGTGCAGATTTGACAAATTCGAAGGGTAGCCGCGAACTCCAGCTCACGGAAAGCGAGGAGTACTGGTCAATGGCCGTGAAAGCATGGGACAGCAGCCTGACGCTACCCGGTTTGATTGTGGAGAGCAGGGCTGTCGTGGACGGAACTGTCGAGGTTTCGGGCCGCTTGGCGTCTGCTGGAGCGATCTGCCCGGACTGCGCTAACCCATCGACGTCCTTTCACAGTCGATACGACCGCACGCTCTCGGATTTGCCGGTCAGCGGCAGCACGGTTCGGCTTCGGTTGTCGGTCCGTCGGTTTCGCTGCACGCACACGTCTTGCCAACGACGCACGTTCAGCGAACCATTGGCGCCGCCGGTTGGCCGTCGATATGGCCGCAGGGTGGGCCGCTGCGACGCCTTGGTACGGGCAGTAGCGGTGGCGCTAGGCGGTCGGCCCGGGGCGCGGATGATGGCGCGACTAGCGATGCCGTGGTCGCGCGACACGATGCTGCGTGTCCTACGGCGTGGTGATCCTGCCGCCGAACTGCCGCCGCCCGCGCGGGTGGTCGGCATCGATGACTTCGCCTGGCGCCGCGGCCACAGCTACGGCAGCATCGTTGTGGATCTCGAGCGCCGTCAGGTCATCGACCTGCTGCCCGATCGCCAGCGCGATACTGTGATCGCGTGGCTGCGCCAGAACCCGCAGGTCGAGATCATCTGCCGTGACCGAGGCCCGGGGTATGGTGCCGCAGCCAGCGAAGCGGCGCCGCAGGCGCGGCAGGTGGCCGACCGCTGGCACCTGTTCGAGAATGCCTCGGCAGCGTTTCTCGCCGCAGTGCGCTCGGAAATGCCCTGCCTACGTCGGGCATTAGCGCCCACTGGCCCAGTTGATCCCGCGACCTTGACCCGCGCCGAGCGTATCCAGTGGGATGGTGCGCAATTGCGTGAGGCGCTCAATCGTCAGATCATCGATCAGGCCGCGCAAGGCATACCGATCAAGGCCATGGCGCGCGCAACCGGCGTTTCGCGCCAGACGATCCGGAAGGTTCTGCGCGGCCAGCGGCACGATACGTTCCGCAGCCGCGAGAGTTCGCTCGACGCTTGGTCGCTGACACTCGAGGCCGAGTGGAACGCGGGGTGCAGGATCGGCGCGGAACTTTGGCGTCGGCTGAAGGCATCCGGTTTTGCCGGCTCCCTGCGGGTTGTCAGCGAATGGGCTACGCGCCGCCGTCGCGATGAGAAACTCGGCCACTCTGGTGGCGCTGGGCTGAGCGCGCGGACCATTGCGCGCAGCATGACCACCGAACGCGAGACCGGTTCTGCGCAAACCGCCTTGATCAACGCGGTGATCGAAAAGGCCGTGCCCGCGCTGATCATCGCACGTGAGGCCCTCGATCGCTTCCATGCCATGATGCGCTCAAAGGACGAAGCGCGGCTCGATCCATGGATCGCCATGGCGGCAGACACTAAGCTCGCCGCCTTCGCCGCCGGCGTGGAGGCGGACAAGGACGCAATCGCCGCCGCAATCGCCACGCCTTGGTCCAGCGGCCAGGTCGAGGGGAAAATAAACCGCCTCAAGGCGATCAAGCGCCAGATGTTCGGGCGCGCTAAAATCGACCTGCTCAAGGCAAGGGTGATGGCGCCAGCATGATACGAAGTGCACGGAATTTGAGTCAGACCCA
>NZ_BAAILP010000263.1:0-282 GCF_054589055.1 Novosphingobium sp. 11B
CTAGCCTCTCCTATTCACCGGGGCGGTCAGGAGGGTTGGCGGGAGTAGCGTAAGGTTCTGTTCTGAAGTAGGAAATTGGGTGTCTAAGCCATCCCTTCTCCGGGACAGAAAAAGCCACGGGCCACACCCGCCATGAACGATGCTAGCCCAAGCCGATTTGGATTCCCAGCGGTCGGCCGAAAGAAAATCACAGCCGCCTTCGACGGGGGACGGCTGACTTCGGACGGTGGGGTTTTGCTGCTGGCCCAGGCCGAACGCGAGCTGGATATCTGCAGGCAGCTT
>NZ_BAAILP010000264.1:0-245 GCF_054589055.1 Novosphingobium sp. 11B
AACCCGGCGACACGCTGGACCAGCATTCTCGTCTCTGCCTGGTATGGCCATGCGGGCGGCAAGACGCTCGAGATCACATCTGACATCGCCCTATGGTACAGGCCCGGCACCCCGGTCTTGCCTGTCCGCTGGGTCCTGGTTCGCGATCCTGACGGAAAGCGCGACCCGCAGGCCTTCTTCAGTACCGACATCACCCTCGAGCCCGCCGAGATGATCGCCCTCTACGTCCGCCGATGGCAGATCGA
>NZ_BAAILP010000265.1:0-438 GCF_054589055.1 Novosphingobium sp. 11B
ATGCCGTTCGACCAGCGTCGCGATGTAGCTGTTCTTCGTGCCTCCGATCAGATCGCCTTCCCAGTGACCGGGAATGGCGCGGTCCTCGACAGAGGCGGGGCGTTCGCTGATCGAGACGGCATCCTTGATCTGGCCATGTCCGTTACGCTTGAGGCTGGCGTGCCGGGACCTGCGGATCGTGCGCCGGGCGCGCAGATGCTCCAGCAGTTCCTTCTTCAGAACTCCGCGCGCCTGTATGTACAGGCTTCTGTAGATGGTCTCGTGCGACACCTGCCTGTGCGGCTCCTCGGGAAAGCTGCGCCTGAGCCACCCCGCGATCTGTTCCGGTGACCATTTGCGGCGCAGCTTGGCCGATACTGCCCGTGCCAGTGGCGGCGAGCAAGCCAGCTTGCAGGGCTTGGGCCGCAAGGCACGGTCCCATGCCGCCTGATCGGACGC
>NZ_BAAILP010000266.1:0-2480 GCF_054589055.1 Novosphingobium sp. 11B
AAGGTCATCGGCGATGCGGGCTGCTCGGCCGCGCCGCGCGGCGCGGGGATGAGCTACACTTCGGCCTATGTCCCCGCCAACGACCGCACCGTCTCTATCGACACGCTGCGGATGAACCGCGTGATTGAGGTCAATCGCGGCGACATGACGGTCACGGTTCAGGCGGGCGTCAGCTGGATCCAGCTGAACGAGGCGCTGGCGAAGGAAGGGCTGCGCACGCCGTTCTGGGGGCCGATGTCGGGCCTGATCTCGACCATCGGCGGCGGGCTTTCGCAGCTCAACGCGATGTTCGGTGCCAGCCAGTACGGCACCAGCAGCGAGAGCGTCGTCGCGCTCACCGTCGTCACCGGCACCGGCGAAGTGATCCGCACCGGCGCACGCGGCCAAGGCGGCGAGCACCCGTTCTACCGCCACTTCGGCCCCGATCTGGCGGGCATCTTCTTCGGCGATTGTGGCACGCTGGGCATCAAGGCCGAAGTCACCTTCCGCCTGATCACCGCGCCTGCGTACGAGGACTATGCCTCGTTCTCCTTCCCCAGCGGCGAGAAGCTGCTGGAAGCGATGGGCGAGATGGCGCGGGCGGGCATCGCTTGCGAGATGTGCGCCTTCGACCCCGGGCTTACCGAAGTGCGCATGAAGCGCATGTCGCTGCTGTCCGATGTGAAGACGCTGGGCGCGGTGATCGGCAAGGAGAAGTCGCTGGGCAAGGGCCTGCTCTCGGCCGCCAAGGTGGCGCTCGGCGGGCGCAACTTCATCCCCAAGGGCGACTATCCGCTCCACGTCATTGCCGAGGGACGCTCGAAGGACGCGGTGGCGTTCGACATGGCCGAGGCGCGCCGCATCGCCCGCCAGTTCGAGGGCACGGAGATCGAGAATTCGATCGCGAAGATCATTCGCGCCAACCCCTTCCCGCCGCTGAACTCGATGGTCGGCCCGACGGGTGAGGCGTGGATTCCGGTCCACGGCGTCTGCCCGCTGTCCACTGCGCCGCAGATCTTCACCGAAATCCAGAAGTTCTACGCCGAGAACGCCGCGCTCTTCACCGAGCACGAGATCCACACCGGCTTCCTGTTCACGGCGATGGCCAGCAACGCGCTGATCATCGAGCCGGTGTTCTTCTGGCCGACCGGCTGGCGCCCGATCCACGAGCAGTCGATGGAAGCCTCGCACGTCGCGCGCCTGACACAGCGGCCGAAGAACCCGGCGGCGACCGAGGCGGTAAAGTTCCTGCGCAAAGGCGTGGTCGAAATCTGCGCGCGCTACGGCACCGGGCACTTCCAGATCGGCCGCACCTACCCCTACCGCGAGAGCCGCGATCCGGCGTTCACCGCGCTGCTCGACAATCTCAAGGCGCACCTTGACCCCAAGGGCCTGTTCAACCCCGGCGTGCTGGGCTTCCCGGAAGGCCAAGCCTGATGGCGACCTATCAGGCGGTCCAGCTCGCGCAGTTCGGCGAGAGTTTCCGCGAGGCGGCGCGCATCGTCGACCTCGACTTGCGCGATCCGGCGCCGGGCGAATTGCGTGTGCGCAATCGGTACGCGGGCGTGAACGGCATCTTCGATACGCAAATTGCCCGCAACGCGGTGGACTACGTGAAGATCGGCCTGCCGACCCTGACCGGCGTGGAGGCGCTGGGCGTGGTCGAGGCAGTGGGCGAGGGCGTGACCGACTTCGCCCCCGGCGACGCTGTAGTGACCACGCGCTTCCCCGGCGGTTATCGCCAGTACAACATCGCGCCGCAGGGCCACTTCGTGAAAGTGGCGGATGACAGCCCCGAATGGCTGGCGCTCGCCTCCACCGGCGTGTCGGCGTGGATGGCGCTGTTCCATGTGGGGCAGGCGAAGGCGGGAGATGTCGTGGCGATTTCCGCCGCTGCGGGCGGTCTCGGCCACCTGATCGTTCAGCTTGCGGCGCTCAAGGGCTGCGAGGTCGTGGCGGTCTGCGGCGGGCCGGTGAAATCCGAATTCGCGCGCAGCCTCGGCGCGGCGCGGGTGATCGACTATCGTTCGGAGTCGGTGCCGGAAGTGCTGGCGCGCGAATATCCCAATCGGCTGGATGTGGCGATCGACACGGTTTCGGGCGAAATCTTCGACGCCTTCCTCGACAACGTCGCGCCGCATGGGCGCGTGGTCGTCGGTGGCGCGGCCTCTGACCTCGAAGGGAGGCCGGAGATCGTCACCGCCCCGCGCATCGCGCACAAGCTCTACTACAAGGGGGCTTCGGTACGCGGCTTCATGAACGGACTGCTGGCCGAGTTCTGGCCGCCCGCGCGCGACGACGTGTTCGCGCTGTATAACCAAGGCAAGCTGAAGGTGTGCTTCGACGAGGAGCGCTTCCTCGGCCTGCCCGGCGTGTTCGATGCCGTGGAGCGCCTGCTTTCGGGCCGCTCGATGGGCAAGGTCATCGTGGACTTGCGATAGCACTTCGTCATTGCGAGCGTAGCGAAGCAATCCAGGGCAGTATCAAATCGCCCTGGATTG
>NZ_BAAILP010000266.1:2671-9465 GCF_054589055.1 Novosphingobium sp. 11B
ATCCTTCTCAGTACTTCAGCGATAGCCGCAGGCCGACCTGTCGGCGGTTGGGCAGCTGCACGATGAAGCTGCGCGCGTAATTGGTCGGGTTCACGTAGGCACGGGCCGATTGCACCGCCTTGTCGTCCAGCAGGTTGTTCACATAGAGCGAGGCGCGGATGCCGGGGCGGCGCAGGCCGACCTGTACGTCCACCGTGGTCTTCGAGCCGGTCTCCGCCAGGTTCGCCTCGGTGGCGTACGTGGTGCTGCGGTAGCTGACGTCGCCCTGCAGGAACAGGGTGCCCACGTCCTCCAGTTCGATGTTGTGGATCACGCCCGCATTGCCGGTCCAGTCGGGACTGCCCGCGAGCTGGTCCTTGCCGTCGGTCGTGATCCCGGCATTGCGCACGCGGGTATCCACGTAGTCGAGGATGCGGATCGGCGCGTAGCCGAGGCCGCCGTAGACTTCCCAGCCTGGGTTGGGCTGGAAGTGGAAGTCCATCTCGGCGCCGGTGCCGCGCGCCTTGCCGCCGTTGAGCGTGATGCCCACCGGATAGCCGTTGACGGTGACTTGCGAGTTGACCTGGATGTCCGACCATTCGAGGTGGAAGACCGAGGCGTTGAAGGTCAGCTTGCGATCGAACCAGGCGGTCTTGAAGCCCGCTTCGTAGCTCCACATCTGCTCTTCATCATAGGCGATGTACTCGTCCGGCACGGCGCTGAAGCCGGTGCCCGCCGCGTTGTTGAAGCCGCCCGGCTTGTTGCCCTTGGCGACGCTGGCGTAGAGCATGTGGTCGGGCGTCGCCTGCCATTCGACGATGGTGCGCGGCAGCCAGTTCCTGAACGTCGCGCCGAAGGAACCGGCGGTCGTCGCCGCGCGCGGCTGAGAGGTTTCGAAGATCTTGTCCTGCGAATAGCGCAGCTCCTGCGACACCGTCAGCCCGGGCGTGATCTCGTAGCTGAGCGAGCCGAACACGCCGTAGGTCTTCGTATCGCGCGTGAGCACGTTGGGCGTCGAGGCCAGCACACTGGACGAGCCTTGCGCGGCGGTCGGGGAGTAGTCGTCGCTGGAGTAGTTTTCCTTGCGGAAGTAGCCGCCGATCAGCCACTTGAACGGGCCGGTGCCCGATGACTGCAGGCGCAGTTCCTGGCTGAAATCATCGACATGGACGTCGAGCGCGCTGCGGAAGTTGCCGAGCAGGGTCGAGCCCGAAATCAGGTCGGGGTTGGCGGTGAAGTCGGAGTCCACGTCCTGCAGCTGGTGGCTGCGGTTGTAGGCGGAGATCGACGAGAACGTAGCGCCGCCGAAGTCGTAGTTGAAGTGCGCGGCGGCGCGGTAATACTTGAGGTCGATGTTGCCGTAGTCGGCGGCGTTGCTGCCCAGCTTGTCGGGATCGCCCTTCAGCGTGCCGACATACCAGCGCTGGCTGGCAAGCGTGCCGGTCTGGGTGTTGGTCGCCACCTGATGCCAGGCGGGCTGGCCGATGTGCTCGTCGCTGTAGGCGAGGCGGACGTAGAGTTCGGCCTGCTTCTCGGCGCCGAACTGGGCGCGAATGCCGCCGATCACGGCGGTGCTGTCCGAATTGCCCATGTCGTCGCCGGTGTTGGCGTCGTTATAGAAGCCGTCGAAGCTGCGGCGCTGTGCGGCGAGCGAGAACGCCAGGCCATCCGCGACCGGACCGCTGACGCGGCTTTCCACGCGGTACAGGCCGTATTCCGCGATCTCGCCGCCGAACTCGGCCTCGATCTTGTCGAGGTTGGGGCGGCGCGAGACGTAGTTGATTGCACCGGCCAGCACGCCGCGCCCGAACTGGGTGCTTTGCGGGCCGCGAACGACTTCGATGCGCTCGACGTCGAAGGACTGCAGGCTGATGCCGCCCGCGTTGCCGGTGTCGACGCCGTCGATGAACAGGCCGACCGAGGCGTTGCTGCCGGTGCGCGGCGCGCCGATGCCGCGGATCACCGGGACGCCGCCGAACATGCCGAGGTTGTTGGAGAAGGTGAAGTTCGGCGTGCGCTTGGCGATGTCCTCAAGGTCGGAGATGTCGTAGCGTGCGATCATGTCCTGGTCGAAGGCGGCGACCGAGATCGGCACCTCCTGCAGCGTTTCCTTTTCCTTGCGCGCGGTGACGACGATGTCCTCGACTTGCGCATGGGCCACGGCCGGGACGAGCGTGGCGAGCGATACTCCTGCGGCTAGCAGGATCCTGGCATTCATCATGGTACTTCCCCCTTGGTGCTGAACCTTGTTCCGTCTGCGTCGTTTTCTGGCCGGGTTCTGGCGCCCGGCGCGTGTGTCTTTCCGCCGCCCTTGCGGACGGTCGGAAATTCGGTCTGTCGGTCGGCTTCAGATGCGGTCGAGGATTTCGAGCGCGGCGCGCTCTCCGGTTTCCATTGCCGATTCCATGCCCACTTCCATCAGGCGGGTGTGCTCGCCCGCGAAGTGCATCCGGGCGTGCGGCTGGGCCATCGTCGGGCGGAAGGCCTTCATCTGGCCCGGATGATAGCCGTGGCGGCAGCCGTGGATCAGCGGGTCGAGCTTCCACGAGAAGACGCCGAGCACTTCCAGCTTGCCCTTGGTCGAGGGCCGCATCCGCGCCAGTTCGGAGAGGACATATTCGCCGCGCTCCTTGGCAGGGATGCGGTCGAGCGCGTCGCCCTTGACGCCGCTGGTGATGGCGACGGCGCTGTCGCGTGAGCCGTCGGGCGCGATCGACTGGCGCAGCAGGCTGACCGGGCCGTCGGTCCACATCGAGCCCTCGATGCCGTCCTGCTCCCAGTAAGGCGCCTTGACGCGCAGCCAGACCTGGTTCTGGCCGCTGTAGGGCATGAGCTTGACCGCGTCCGCCTGCCCACCGGTGAGCGCAGGCGTGACCGCGACCTTGCGCAGTGCGGTGAAGGGCAGGGCAGAGACCACGTAGTCCGCCTTGTAGCTGGAGCCGTCGGCGCACGTGACCGTCGCGCCGGTGTCCGTCATGTCGATGGCGGTGACCTGCTTGCCGGTCAGCACCGCGCCCTTGAGGGCATCGGCCATGGCGTCGGTCAGGCGCGAGGAGCCGCCGAGGATGCGGTAGGACAGGAACGAGGCCTGCTGGAACCGGTCCTGCTTGGCCGAGGTCGGCACGCCGTTCCCCTCGAACTTGGCGCGGCCCATTTCCTGCATGAGCGTCAGGGCGGAAATCGCATCAAGGTCGCCGTCGCCATAGCCGCGCGCGACGAGGTCGAGCGCGGCGGGCGATGCGCCCACGCGGCGCAGGTAGTCGGCCTCGGACACGTCGTAGTTCGCCAGAGCCTCGGGTGAGGCCCAGCCGTCCATCGTGTTCCACGGGTAGGTCTTGGCGAGGTAGTAGCTGCCGAGCGCGAAAGGCACGACGCCGCGCTCCGCGCCGACCGTCCTGTTCAGCGGGTGGTTCTCCCACTGCCCCGGTCGGATCAACTGCCCGTCGAGGGAGATCGCGTAGTTGTCGTAGATGTTGGAGCCTTGCGCCAGCTTGACCCCCAGCGCCTCGCAGCGGTCGAGGACGCGGGCGTACGAACGGCCGATCTGTGATGCGCCGTGCTCGGGATGGCCTTCGATCTCGGTCGAGGTGAAGACGCGGCCGCCGATGCGCCTCCCGGCTTCGAGCACCGTCACACGGCAGCCATTTTCGGCGAGTAGCAGCGCCGCATTGAGCCCGGCGAGACCGGCGCCGATGACCACCACGTCGGTCTTCTCGGCGGCGAAGGCCATGCGGGGCAGGTAGGCGGCGGCCGCAGCCACCATGCCGGTGGCGAGCAGGGTCCGACGGGAAAGTTCGCGTGTCAAAGGGGGCCTCCCTGGCCAGTGTCATGGGACGGTGTTCTGGCAGGCAGGGTGATGGGCCGGGCGGGCACCGTGCAATCAAGCGTTCCCGGCAGGCGATCAAAATTCCTGAACGCCATTGATGCGCGGACGGGCCTTCACGAACGTCATTCGTGTTGCACGAACGGAGTCGAGGCCCGCAAATCCACGGGATCGCGCCGTTTCGGCAGTGAGGCAGCGATACGGGGATTCGGCATGGCAGGTCACCGCATGTTCACGAGGGGTTTCTGGCTTTCGGACGAGCCGCTGCTGCTCGGCCTCAATCCGCGCCAGCTCTGCGTGCACTTCATCGGGGTGCCGGTGTTCCTCGGCTTCGTCGCCGGATGGCCTCAAGCGGGGCGCACGGTCGCCTGGCCCAAGGAACATGCGATCGCGTTCTGGATCGGCCTGTCGATGTGTGGCTGGTGGGCGAACGACATCATTACCCGCGCGCTGGCCCGGCCGCTGCGCAGCGCGGGGATGCCGCTCTGGGCGACGCTGATGGTCGGGGTGGTGGTGGCTTCGCTGCCGTCCGACATGGCGCTCAAGCTATGGGTTCACGCCTATCTCGGCATGTTCCCGGACTTGCCGATGACGCGCCCGATGCCGCAGATCCGGCTGGATGCGGTGCTGTTCTTCAAGACGCACATCTACGGCTATATCGAGTGGCCGCTGATCAACCTGATGCTCTTCCACTTCTGGAAGATGCCCTGCTACGGCTACCGGCCGAGCATCGAGACAGGCCACGCACCCAGCAGCGTCGAGAGCGTGCTGCCGTTCATGACGAAAGTGCCGGTGACCCTGCGCGGCGAAGTGCTCGCGCTCTCGGCCGAGCAGCATTACCTGCGCGTCCACACCAGCGCAGGCAATGCGCTGATCCTCTATCGCCTGTCGCAGGCGGTCAGCGAACTGGGCGGGAGGGGCCTGCAGGTCCACCGCAGCTTCTGGGTGGCCTCGGGCGCGGTGGTCCGGGTGGCAGGCAGTGCAGGCGCGCCCCGGCTGGTGCTGCGGGACGGGCTGGAAGTGCCGGTCAGCCGGTCGTTTCGCCAGACGGTGCAGCAGGCAGGCTTCCTGCAGGCTGCACCATCAGGGCTCGTTCCTTCAGGGGCGTTCTGACGCCTCGAACGTGCGGTAGGGGCCGAGCAGGAGTAGCGCACCGGCGCAGGTCAGCAAGGCTATCGCCGAACAGCTCAGTGACAGGACATAGCTGCCGTTGACGTCGAAATCGTGCCCGAACACCGGCGCGGCGAACCCGGCGCCGATCGCGAAGGGGATGTAGAGCCAGCCGTAGATCGTGCCGTAGTGCTTCATCCCGAAATAGCGGGCGACGATGAAGGCGATGAAATCGTACTCGATGCCCAGCGCGAAGCCGATCAGGAAGATCGAGATGCCTGCCGCCTGCGGATCGATGGTCCCGCCCATGAGGCTCCAGTAGGACAGGCCGGGAAGGGCGAGCAGGATGGTGCCGATCATCGGCGCCCAGAAGCGGTCGAGCAGCCAGCCGCCGACGAGCCGTCCGATGATCGCGGACAGTCCGATGAGCGGCGTGAGCGAGGCGATCGTGCTGCTATCCAGCTTCCCGGCGCGCAGGATGCCTTCCATGTTGGGGACCGCACCGCCGAGCGCGAAGGAGATCGGCACCAGCGCCACGGCCAGCAGCCAGAAGCGCCAGTCGCGCACCGCCTGCGCGGTCGTCATGCCGCCCATCGGGACGGGGGCGGCGGCGGGTTCATCCACGCGGGATTTGGGCGCGCGGAACCAGATGAAGGCGGCGGGCAGGGCCAGCACCAGCGGCAGCAGGCCGAGCCCGACGAAGGCGCCGCGCCAGCCCCACTGTTCGATCAGCCAGCGCACGTAAGGCTTGGCGAAGATGCCGAACAGCCCCGAGCCCATCATCGCCAAGCCGAGGGCAAGGCCCTTGTTGCGCTGGAAGTGCTCGTTGACGAGGCGGGTCCAGGTGATCGGCAGCGTTCCCGCGCCGCCCAGCGCGATGAAGCCCCAGGTGAGGTAGAAGCCGAGGATCGACCCGGAGGACAGCGCCAGCGACAGCACGCCAAGGCCGAACAATATCACCGAGCACAGCGCGACGTTGCGCGCGCCGAACCGGTTGGTGAGCGCCCCGGTCAGCGGCGCGGAGAGCACTACGGTGAGGGTGGTGACGGACATGACGCCCATGACCTCGGCGATCGACCACCCGAAGGCGGCTGAAAGCTGGGGGGCCAGCATCCCCAGGGTGTAGACCGGCATGGGGGAAAGGCCGAGGCCGACACCAAGGGTGGCGGCCAGCACGATCTTCCATCCCCGGGCGAATTCGCCGTCGCGGGCGTCGGCCGCCGGCCTCACCGTGTCTCTCACTTCGTCGCGGTCTTGAGCCAGGCGATCAGGGCGGCGCGATCTTCCGGCTTGGCGATGCCGGGGAAAGCCATGGTGGTGCCGGGAACCAGCTTGCTCGGCCGTTCAAGCCAGGCGTTGAGCGACTTGTCGTCCCACTTGACGCTGCTCTTGGTCAGGGCGGGCGAATAGCGGAAGCCGGGGCGGCTCGCAGCCTTCTTGCCGATGAAACCGTTGAGGTTGGGACCGACCTTGTTGGGCTGGCCCGCTGCCGTCGAGTGGCAGGCCTGGCAGCGCATGAACAGGCGCTTGCCCGCCTGTGCATTCGCCGTCTGGGCCGAGGCGGGGGCTATGGCCACGAACAGGCTCATGGTCATGGCCAGACCTGTAAGCGGAAGAGTTGCGGCCAGGCCGCGAAGCGCTTTCATCTCTCGTGTACCTCGTAAAATCACTACCCGCGCATGATCCATATAGCTGATCACTATGTCGGTCGGGTGGTTCGCCGATATTCTATCCGCCTGCCGATGAACCAAATGCGAAGGCCGCCCGCGATGCGGACGGCCTTCGCGGTTTCCGTTTGAAAATTCGCTGCAGGCGAATTTCGCGGCACCGGCCCACTCCCCCACCCGGCCACCCGCAGGATACTACCGTTGGGTGGTCGGGT
>NZ_BAAILP010000267.1:0-254 GCF_054589055.1 Novosphingobium sp. 11B
AGCGTGTCCTCGTCGGGCACGCCGTATTCCTGCTTGCGCAACGACGCCTTGTAGTGATCGTCCGGCGTCTCGCCCACGCAGGCGATGAAGACGTGCTGCGATCCGGGGATCACCATCAGCGGGCCGTTGTTAGGCGTGTTTTCCGCCAGCAGCACCGACATCGACAGCGCGCGCATGCGCGGCATGCCATCCTCGGCGTGCCAGGTCTCGAAGTCGGAGTGCCAGTAGAACTCGCGGCCCTTGAACCCCGGCTT
>NZ_BAAILP010000268.1:0-245 GCF_054589055.1 Novosphingobium sp. 11B
CGCAGTCCTACGAATGGTGATAAGCGCGCCGTATACAGCTTGCCCGACAGCACCGGTGGCGCTCGGGCAAGTTCGCGTTCGCCCCAATGATAAGTTCGTTTTCCGGGCAGGTGGGGGGCATTGCGTCAAGCGCCTCGTCGATGATGACCAAGGCGTCGCGCAGACAGTTCTGCACGGCCGCGACAGGGACCTTCAGCCGCCTGCCAATCTCGTCATAGGCAAGCTCGTCCACACGGTGGAGCAGG
>NZ_BAAILP010000269.1:0-245 GCF_054589055.1 Novosphingobium sp. 11B
TTGGTGTTATTCTGGGCCACGTGCGGGGTGACGTCCATCTCGCGCAATGCCTCGACGAAGGCGGCGGTGTCGTAGTTCTTGTCCGCGCCCAGCGTGATCCGATGGCGCCCTTCCATCCGGCCTAGCATGGTCAGTGCGGCCTCGCGTTCGGCGGTGCCGGTCGCGTGGGTGAGGATCGCATCGACTACGAGGCCATTGCGGTTCTCCATGAGGACATGGGCCATATGGCACAGCTTGGCTGCCTG
>NZ_BAAILP010000270.1:0-2080 GCF_054589055.1 Novosphingobium sp. 11B
GCGTGACACGGTTCATGTAGGCCCAATGGTCGAGCGCCCGAGGGATAATTTCCGGGCCGTTGTCCACCCTGATCTTGGCAGGTGCGCCGCCGCGCTCGAACAGCAGGCGATCCATGACGGCGACCACCTGCTCGCCCTTGATCCCTGATCGACACGGATCGCCAGGCACTCACGGGTGTAGGCATCAACGACGGTCAAAGCGCGGAAGCGCTTACCATTGAACAGGGCATCGGACACGAAGTCCCTCGCCCAGACTTCGTTCCTGCGCGAGGGCAGCGGCCGCTCCACCCGCCGCGCGGCCATGACGTGCCGGCGAGGCCTTTTTGCCCGCAAATATAGGCCCTCCAATAAAGGCGATGTACCCGCTTCACGTTGACCGTATGCGTTCGGTGAAGACCCTTCAGGTTGGCCCGAGCTTTGCTGATGGCTGATCAGGCTGCCTGGGCGTCGGTGTGAAGCTGGGCCTGACGCGCTACATTCCAGGGCAGGAGTTCATGCAAGCGGGTCTGTGGGTGATCGGAGATCGTCGCGATGACGTATGCAAGCCAGGCATGCGGATCGACGTCGTTGAGCCGGCATGTCTGGATGAGCATATAGACGGCGGCGGCGCGCTCACCTCCGCGATCTGATCCACAGAAGGTCCAGTTCCGCCGTCCAACCGCGATGGTGCGTACGCGCCGCTCTGCGGCATTGTTCGTCATGCAGATGCGGCCGTCATCGACGAAGCGGGCAAAGCTTGCCCACCGCGACAGTATGTAGTTGATGGCCTTGGCAAGATCGCCCTTGGGTGACAGCCGTGCGTACTGCGCACGCAGATGTCGCTCCAGATCGGCTACCAGGGGAGCTACGTGTTCCCGGCGGCAGGCCAGACGCTCTACGGGTACTTTGCCCCAGAACTCACGTTCCAGCGCGAAGATGGCGTCCATGCGAGTGACGATGCCGCGAGCGAGCGCCGAACCATCGGTCCGTGGGGCCTTGTAGAAAGGTCGCCTTGCGTGCGCCCAGCAGGCGGCTTCGTAGATTGGCCCTGCCTTACGGCCCGGAGCGTAAAGAGCATCGTAGCCGCCATAGGCATCAGCCTGCAGAATGCCGGTGAAATTCTCCAGCTGCCGCTGGGGATGCACGCCGCTGCGGTCGCGCGAATACCAGTAGGCCACCGCCGGCGGTTCGGTCCCGCCAAAGGGGCGATCATCCCTCACAGCGCCCCAGATCCGGCCGGTTATGGTTTTGCCCGCAGCCAGCACCGGCACGTGGGTGTCGTCATGATGAACCCGCTCGCCGCCCAGCGCCTGGTCTTCGACGAGACGTTCCGTGAGGATCGGCGCATCCGGACCGCTTTGCGGATGGGTCGGTTGAAGCTGCGTGAGCTTGCGCAGCAGCGCCGTCGATTTGGCTATCGTCGGCTGCACATTCTGCTGCGGCGTGAGGGCGTGGTGATCAACCGGAAGAAGACACAGCGGCTCTATAGCGAGGAGAAGCTGGCGGTCCGACGCAGGCGCAACCCGCGGCGTGCCATCGGCGTACGGGCACCAGCTCCTGTGCTGGCACTACCCAATCAACGGTGGAGCCTGGACTTCGTCCATGATCAGTTGGCGACGGGGCGTCGTTTCCGGGTGCTCAACATCGTCGACGATGTAACCCGCGAGTGCCTGCGCGCGGTGCCGGACACGTCGATCTCAGGGCGTCGGGTGGTGCGTGAGCTCACCGAGCTGACCTCGAACGCTGTCCTCGCCTGGTGCGGGGAGGTCGGGGTGGAGTGGCACTACATTGCCCCGGGCAAGCCGATGCAGAATGGTTACGTCGAGAGCTTCAACGGTCGGATGCGCGACGAGCTGCTGAACGAGACCCTGTTCCTGAGCCTCGACCATGCCCGGGTGGTGATCGCCGCTTGGGCAGAGGATTACAACCAGGAGAGGCCGCACTCATCCCTTGGATACGAGACCCCAGCGGCCTTCGCCGTAACCGCTGCACCGACCCCACGTATTCTGGTTGGTTTTTGAGGGGTAGATCTGCGCGAGACGTTGAGGAGCTCGAGCAGTGGTTGACGAAATTGATGCGGCGCCAAACGTTGGTTTGACGT
>NZ_BAAILP010000271.1:0-387 GCF_054589055.1 Novosphingobium sp. 11B
GTTCTGCCACCGGCCAGAACGAGAGGTCCGGCGCTTCATCGGCCGGGGTTAACCCCGGCCGATGAAGCAAATTCGGCCGGCGTCATGCACCCCAGGGATGTGTGAGGTCGGGTCTCGTTGAAGTCCGTCCGCCACGCCTCGATCTTGCTCCTGGCGTCGTCCAAAGACAAGAACCAGTGCGTGTTGAAGCATTCATCGCGCAACCGACCGTTGAAGCTTTCCACGAAGGCATTGTCGGTCGGCTTTCCGGGCCTACTGAAGTCGAGCGTGACACGGTTCATGTAGGCCCAATGGTCGAGCGCCCGAGGGATAATTTCCGGGCCGTTGTCCACCCTGATCTTGGCAGGTGCGCCGCCGCGCTCGAACAGCAGGCGATCCATGACGGCG
>NZ_BAAILP010000272.1:0-3479 GCF_054589055.1 Novosphingobium sp. 11B
GCGAAGCAATCCAGGACGCTCAAGACTGCCCTGGATTGCTTCGCTGCGCTCGCAATGACGGAACGGGGGACTAACGACTCCCCATCTCGATCACCGCGCGGGCGATCGAGACGAGTTCGGCCTCGCGATTGACGCTGGCCTTCTGGAAGATCGTGCGGAGCTGACTCGACACCGTCTGTACGCTGACGCTGCGCATCCGGGCGATCTCCTGCCGCGAATGACCCTGCGCCAGCAGGGCGACGATCTCGCCCTCGGCCCGCGTCAGATCGAGCGCGGCGGAGAGGCGGGTGCCCTGATCGCTGGTGAGGCCCAGCGGGGCCTTGAGCGTGACGATCACACTGGGCGCGAAGCCGAAGTTCCAGTCCTGCCGGGGCAGGGGGCAGACCTCGACCAGCAGCGGCCCGCGCACCGACTGCATCCACAGCTCCGAAGGCATCGCCTGCCGGTTGGCGAGGGCCACGCCGATCCGCATCTGCAGCACGCGGTCGAGGTCCGGCCGCACCGCCCGCAATGCCCCGCCGCGCACCTGCAGCGTGTCGGGCGCGAGCAGCCTCTCCGCCGCTCCCGTCACCGAGCGCACCCGGCCGACGACGTCGAGCAGGATTGCGGCCGTACGCAGTGCGTCGAGCGAACCCAGCAGCAGTTCGGCGCCCTGATGCTCGATGGCGCTTTGCAGGCGGATTGCGGCCATCACGTGCGGTGCGGCGCCGCTCAGCGCCGCGCGTTGCGCCTCGGTTGTACGTCCATCGCTGGCACCGTGAAGGGCGGCGAGGCCGAAGAAGGCGGACGGTCCGCTGTCGAGCACGATCTGGGCGCCGTGTTCGGCATCGAGACGCCGCACGTGCTCCATGTAGGCTTCGTTGGTGGAGACGGCCCGCACTTCGTCGTAATGCTTTTCCCAGACGATTTCATAAGGCGCGCGCGAGGCCGCGACGCGGTAGTTCACCTCCGGCCTATGGCCCTCGATGGCCTCGAATTCTGCGGTGTAACCTTCCCAGGTATCGGTGACGCGGTTGAAGAACGTGTGGTGTTCGCCGATCGCGACCAGTTGTGCGCGCATCGACCCCGTCGCACTGGCCAGAGCCTTCAGCGCGCCTTCCCAGCCAGATTCTTCAAACGGGGCGCGCGCGAAGAGCGCCCCCAGTTCCTCGATTCGTATGGTCCTGCCCCCCGACTGCGACCGGAGGGCAATGTGAACCCGGCGTCAACTTTACGCAAGCCTATGTAAAACGGGGCGGATCGAGGGGGCATACCACGATCATGGTATGCGCCGAATCACCATTTCGGGCATCTGCGTAGATGCGACCCGAAGGATCGGTAATTCCAATGCGATCCTTTACCAAACTACCCGGGGCCTGCTTGCAGGCCCCGGGCTTTCTTTGTGGGGGTGGCGGCACTTTGACGTGATTCGCGGGAACCCGGAAACCCACCTTGCGATATGGCGTGTCAGGTGGCCGTCAAACGGATTTTCGCGCTTCAGCCGGATATGTGCGCGCGGCTCTTCATCAGCGGCTGGATGCGGGTGCCGAAGTTTTCGACCCCTTCCACGAAGTCGTCGAACGTCAGCAGGACGCCGCCGGTTCCGGGCACCTCAGCCATCTCGTCCAGCATTCGCGCCACGGTCTCGTAGCTGCCGACGAGGGTGCCCATGTTGATGTTCACGGCGCCTTCCGGCGCCGCCAGCTGGCGTACGTTGGTGTCGGTGTTGACGGTGTCCTTGGCGCCTTGGTCTGCCAGCCACGAAATCGCGTCGATGTCGACGCCTTCGTTGTAGAGCTGCCACTTCGCCTGCGCTTCCTCGTCGGTCTCGGCGGCGATGACCATGACGAGGACGAAGACCTGCACGTCGCGCCCGGTTTCGGCGGTGAACTTCGCCAGCCGCTCGTTGTTGAAGGCGAAGGCGGTCGGCGTGTTCACGCCCTTGCCGAGACAGAAGGCATAGTCCGCCCACTTAGCCGAGAAGGCCAGCCCCGCGTCCGAGGAGCCCGCGCAGATGATCTTCATGTCACCCTGCGGGGTCGGCCGCACGAGGCAGTCGTCCATCGTGTAGTGCTCGCCCTTGAAGTCGGAGCGGCCGGTCTCCCACAACTCGCGCAGGATGCGGGCATATTCGTCCAGCACCTGATAGCGGTTGCGGAAGTGCTCCTCTCCCGGCCACAGGCCCATCTGCGTGTACTCGGGCGGCTGCCAGCCGGTGATCAGGTTGAGGCCGAAGCGGCCGTGGCTGATCGAATCGATGGTGTTGCACATCCGCGCCGCGAAGGCGGGCGGGATGATCAGCGTCGGGCAGGTGGCGAAGATCTTGATCTTCTCGGTCACGGCGGCGAGGCCGGACATCAGGGTGAAGCTCTCCAGCCCGTATTCCCAGAACTCCGACTTGCCGCCGAAGCCGCGCAGCTTGATCATCGAGAGCAGGAAGTCGAGCCCGTGCTTCTCGGCCCGGATCGCGATCTCCTTGTTGAGATCGAAGCTGGGCATGTACTGCGGCGAAGTCGTGCTGATCAGCCAGCCGTTGTTGTTGATGGGCACGAAGACGCCGACTTGCATGGACTAGCTCTCCAGAAACGTGACGACGAGGCGGTTGAAGCCCGCAGGATCGGTGACGTTGCAGGCATGACCGCCCCATCCAAAGGTGGCGACGTCGGCCGCGGGGATCGGTCCGGCAAGGTCCAGTGAGGCCGCGCAAGGCACGAGGAAATCGTCGCGCGTGGCGATGACGAGGGTTTCGCCCAGCCTGGCCAGCCGCTCGGCCGAAGGGGCATAGGCGCTGACCGCGGCGATGCGCTTTTCCATCGTCTCCGCGCCGGGGAAGCCCGCGATGTGGTGCGCAAGGTCAGCCTCGAGCAGCGCGTCGTTGGCGGCGATCCAGTCGGGCGGGTAGAGGAACAGCGGCTGCGCGCGCAGGAACGGCTCGTTCCCGGCATGACGCAGCAGGGCGAGGCGGGCCTCGAAGCAGCGGCGGGTGTGCGGGGAGAGGGTGCGCCAGCCGTTGATCACCACCAGCTTGTCGATCCGGCCGGAGGCGAGGGCGGTCTCGATCCCGATCATCCCGCCCAGCGCGTGGCCGACGAAGTGTGCTCGCGTGATGCCGAGCGCATCCATCAGCGCGATGACATCCTGCGCCATGTCCTCGATCGAGGTCGTTTCCGGCAGCGCGCGATCGCTGCGGCCGGTGCCGCGCTGGTCGTAGGTCAGGACGCGGTGGTTCGCGGAAAGTGCGGCGAGGTTGGGCTGCCAGTAGGCACCGCTGCCGCCGAGGCCGCTCGACAGGATCAGCTTCGGCGCGTGCTCGGGACCGTGGAACTCGTAGTGGAGGCCGGCAGCAGTGCTCATGCGCGACGGGGCTTCGATGCTTCGACAGGCTCAGCACTCAGCCTGAGCGGGGTTAGGGGGCGATGCCACTGAACCGAACCACTCCCTCGTCGTTGCGAGCGCAGCGAAGCAATCCAGGGCAGTTTTGCGCCGCCCTGGATTGCTTC
>NZ_BAAILP010000272.1:3638-46309 GCF_054589055.1 Novosphingobium sp. 11B
TGCCAGATGCGCCACCGACGCGATCTCGACGAGGCAGTCGGGCTTCACGAGGTCGGTCTTGATGCAATAGCGCGCGGGTTTGTCGCCGGGAAAGTACTCGGCATAGACGGCGTTGAACGCGGCGTAGTCGGCCATGTCCTTGAGGAAGATGTGGTTCATGGCGACGTCGGCCATGGTGCCGCCTGCCGCCTCGACGGTGATGCGGATCGCCTCCAGCACCTGGCGGGTCTGCGCTGCCGCATCCCCGACATGCAGGACAGAGCCGCCTTCGCCCAGCGCCAGCATCCCCGAGACGTAGAGCACGTTACCCGCTTTCGCCCCGGCCGAATAGGGCGCGATCGGGGTGGGGAACTCGGACGGGTTCACGGCTTCGAAGGGCATCGTCACTCCTTTGGTGGAAGCTGGCTCACGGCAGTGCGGAAATCGGCGACCGTGCTGACCCAGCCGAAGAACTTCTCGACATTGTAGACGGTGGCCTCCTTGATGAAGTCGGGGCCGAGGTGATGCGTCGCATCCTCCAGCAGCACGCCGAAGTATTCGAGGTGGAAGCCGTCGCGCAGGGTCGATTCCACGCAGACGTTCGTGGCGATGCCGGTGAATACCAGCGTGCGGATGCCGCGCGCGCGCAGGACGGAATCGAGCTGCGAGTTGAAGAAGGCCGAGTAGCGCGGCTTGTGGACGCGCAGGTCGCCGTCCTTCGGTGTCAGCGCATCGACCAGTTCGTAGTCCCAGCCCCCGCGCGCGAGGAACTTGCCAGAGAGTTCGGGGCGCCTGCGCATGGTCTTGAGCGCATTGGACTTGTGGAAGTTGGGCGAGAGCGGCGTGCCTGCCTCGACGTAGTCGGCGTCCCAGCCGTTCTGCAGGAACACCACTGTCATCCCGGCCGCGCGGGCGGTGCCCAGCACATCGGCGATGTGGCCGATGGTCGCGGCGGCAGGCCCGACGTCGAAGCCCGCCTCGTCCACGTAGCCGCCTTTGGAGGCATAGGCGTTCTGCATGTCCACCACGATCACGGCGGTGGTCGCCGGATCGAGCCGGATGGCCTCGGGCCGCGCAGGAAGCACTGCGGAGGAGTGGGAACCGGGGGACGGGTCGACGATGATCTCGCTCACCCCGATACTATCGAGCACAGGTCCGGGGTGGTCAAGGTGGCTGTTTGGGATCGTGATTTCGGATCGCTCGCCCTGTTCGATCGAAACAATTTCGTCATTCCCGCGAAGGCGGGAACCCATCTGATGACGGTTCCGGCTGCACGGGCATCAGATGGGTCCCCGCCTGCGCGGGGATGACTGGGGAGAGCGGGCAATGTTCAGGCGGCCCTCACACGGCCGAGGGGCGCGGCTCCTGCGGCCTGACGCCCAGCAGGCGCTCCAGCGCCGCTGCGAAGCCGGCGTTGCGCTGGCGGTTGGACGACTGGATGCGATCGAGGTCGAGCCCACTGCCGCCGGTCAGCAGCACGCCGAACTCGCCCTTGCCGACCCAGCGCACTTGCGCCTGCAGGTCCGCCTGTCCGGGCAGCGAGACGCGCAGCATCTCGCCGGTGCTCGGCTGCAAGGTGCGCGAGGCGATGCACATGCCGCCGGGCGAGACGTTGCGCACGATGACGTCCTCGCCCGTTCGCCCCTCGCCGCCGATCACGGCCTTGATCAGCGTCCGCACACGCGGCGCGCGCTGCTGTTGCGCGCCCTGGCCAGCGGCGGCTTCCGACGAGACGGAGGCTCGCCGCGCCAGCGCTTTCAGCCACTCGGGGCGCTCGCTGCTCGCGAAATCATCGATGTTCGCCATGGGATCGGCTACCTCTTCGCATTCGTGTCCCCGGTGCATGGTCCGGCCCGATGCAAAATCAGGCGCGGTCGAACCGGCGGCGCTGCGGTGGGGGGTGAGAACGATGCGCCAGCCGGTTCGCGTTTATTGTGCAGCCGCACAGTTCCCGGATGGTTAACAAATCCCTTACGTAAGTTGCCCTGTGAAAACGATTGAATTGGCGGTAGGGATGCTTTGGGTGCCGTTATGGTGCCTCCGGGTGCCGGTCTGTTCCGGGTTCTTCCGTTGCAAAATCTGCATTTTAGTCACCGCCCTCTTGTCGCGGTGCAGTAAAACCTGACATGACAAGCCGACATGCTCCGCCAGTACGAACTCGTCGAACGCGTCAAGGAATACGCTCCGGAGGCCGATGAGGCCCTCCTGAACCGTGCCTACGTCTATACCGTGCAGAAGCACGGCACCCAGAAACGCGCCAGTGGCGACCCCTATTTCAGCCATCCGGTCGAAGTGGCGGGCCTGATGACCGAGCTGAAGCTCGATCAGCAGACCATCATCACCGCGTTGCTCCACGACACCGTCGAAGACACCCTCGCCACGATCGAGGAGATCGACAAGCTGTTCGGCCCCGACGTCGCGCGGCTGGTCGACGGCGTCACCAAGCTCTCCAAGATCGAGGTGATGACCGAGAGCGAACGCGCGGCGGAAAACCTGCGCAAGTTCCTGCTCGCGATGAGCGAGGACTTGCGCGTTCTCCTCGTCAAGCTGGCCGATCGCCTGCACAACATGCGCACCCTCCATTACATCAAGAAGGAGGACAAGCGCCGCCGTATCGCCCGCGAGACCATGGATATCTACGCCCCGCTCGCCGAGCGCGTGGGCATGTACGAATACATGCGTGAGATGCAATTGCTCGCCTTCGAACAGCTGGAACCCGAAGGCTACGCCACGATCACCGGCCGCCTTGCGCAGATCCGCAGCGAAGAGGGCGGGCAGGTCGACGAACTGGCGCTGTCGATCAAGCAGGTGCTGGCCGAGGCGGGCCTCAACGTCGAGGTTTCCGGCCGCGAGAAGCACCCCTATTCGATCTGGCGCAAGATGGCCGAGCGCCACGTCAACTTCGAGCAGATCACCGACATCATGGCCTTCCGCGTCCTGACGGACAGCGTGGACGACTGTTACCGCGCGCTCGGCGTGCTGCATCAAGCGTGGCAGATGATCCCGGGGCGCTTCAAGGACTACATCTCGACGCCCAAGTCGAACGGCTACCAGTCGCTGCACACGGCGCTGATCTTCCAGCGCTCGATGCGTATCGAGGTGCAGATCCGCACGCGCGAGATGCACCGGCTCAACGAATTCGGCCTCGCCGCGCATTGGGCCTACAAGCAGGGCGGCGCGCGGCCCGACGGGCAGGTCGGCTGGCTGCGCGACCTGATTGAGATCGTCGACGCCAGCCACGACGCCGAGGAACTGCTCGAGAACACCAAGATGGCGATCTATCAGGATCGCATCTTCGCCTTCACCCCCAAGGGCGCGCTGTTCCAGCTGCCCAAGGGTTCGACGGCGGTGGACTTCGCGTATGCGGTGCATACCAATCTCGGCAATGCGGCTGTCGGCGTGAAGATCAACAACCGGCACGTGCCGATGCGCACGCAGCTTGCGAACGGCGACGTGGTGGAGATCATCAAGAGCACCACCTCGGAGCCACAGCTTTCGTGGCTGGGCTTCGTCGTCACCGGCAAGGCCCGCGCCGCCATCCGCCGCGCCGTCCGCGCCAAGGAACGCGCCGAAGTCGCCGAGATCGGCGGCAAGCTCTACGACGAGATCGCCGGCCGCCTGCCGCAGCGGCTCGGCAAGAAGGCGCTTGCCCACGCGGTCGAACGCCTGGACCTCCGCGACGAGGAAGACCTGATGTTCGCGATCGGCTCGGGCCGCCTATCGGACCGTCAGGTCATGGAGGCATTGGTCCCCGGCAGCACGGCGGAACTGCCCGAGGACCCCGAATGGACCCGCACCGAACGCGCGATCTCGATCCGCGGTCTCACGGCGGGGGTCGGCTTCGAGCTGGCGGAATGCTGCCACCCGGTCCCCGGCGACCGCATCGTCGGCCTGCGTCGCCCGGATCACAAGGTGGAAGTCCACGCGATCGACTGCATGACGCTGGCGAGCGGCGTCGATGCCGACTGGCTCGACCTGTCATGGGGCGAGCGGACCACCGGCGCCGTCGGGCGCCTGCAGCTGATCCTCTACAACCGCCCGGGTACGCTCGCCGAAGTCACGCAGATCCTCGCCAGCAACCGCGCCAATGTCACCAACCTGCAGATGACCCAGCGCGACGAGCCCTTCGGCACTTACGAGGTGGACCTCGAGGTTTCCGACCTCGCGCACCTCACCCGCATCGTCGGCGCCCTGCGCGCCAGCGAAGCGGTGGCCGACGCTGAACGCATCTGACCAAATTCCTCCCCGAGCTTGCTCGGGGAGGGGGACCGCCCGCGTAGCGGGTGGTGGAGGGGGCTACTCCCTCAGAACGTCAGTGAAACCTCGACGTCATCGCCCTCTCCGATCCCTTCGGCCTTGCGCACGGCGGCCTTCACCGGCAGCAGCCAGCCGCCGTCGGACTTGCTCGGAAACACCGAGGTTGCGAACTCGGTCGCGCCGATCCGCGCCTTGACCTTGAGCGAGCCGAACCCGCGCGCGGTGCCTTCCAGCTTGCGCATGATCGCCGTGCCGGACAGCGTCTCGCCCGCCGCGCCATCGATGGTGAGGAAGTGCCAGGTGCCGTTATTCGCCCCTCCGGTCCAGCGCCACAGACGGCCGGTGTGCTGCAGGTGCTCGCCGTGTGCGCTCATGGCTTCGTCGCGTCCTGCTTCACGGGCCGGATCGGCACGGGGGCATTGCAGACGTCCAGCCCGCCCGCGGGCTGGATGTAGAAGCTGTCCTTCCGGTTCGCGCGCTTGTCGACGTAGGCGGCGAAGCTCGCGCTCTCGGTGGAGAGGTATTCGTAGGCAGGCAGGTCCGCCACGTCGCTGCCCATCCGCACGGAGACGATCGGCGTGCGCTCTTCAGGCGTTTCATAGAAGCCCAGCGCACCTGTACCGCGCGGTAGCGACGACAGGTGCTCCATCCCCGCGATGATCCGCCCGACGAGTGCGATGTTGCGGTCCAGCTGACGCGGCGCTTGTCCGATCACCGTGTAGAGTTCGGCGCCGGTGCCGGTATCGGGTGAGAGATTGCGGCCAACGCCGACCATGCCGTAGCAGTGGACGGGCCAGCCTGTGCGGCCATCTGCCGCGATGGGCCAGCCATGATTGAACAGCGTCAGGCCGTTGCGCAGATAGGAATCCGGATTGGTTGGGACCGTCGCAGTTTGTCCGGCCTCTTGCGCGCTGCGCTGCATGAAGCTCGATCGCAACCTTTCGTCGAGCGGCGTTACGTAGCCCTTCTCGGTTGGCTTCGCCAATCCCGCAGGCAAAGCCTTGGCCTTGCCCGGCGTCTCGCCATCGGGATCGCCCCACTGCACGACATAGTTGTCCTGGACCCGCACCACCGCGATCCCATCGAACCAGTGCGCGGCCACCAGCTTGCGGATGTTCCCGACCCACCCTTGCGAGAAGGGGGCGGGCATCAGTTGAATCACCACGCGGCGCGGCTTGCCCTTGGCGCCGGGCGTCAGGTCCATGACCAGCAGGTCGCCGGGCGCGATGCGCTGCCAGTCGGAAGCGGGAGCGGCATCGACGACGTCATTGGGCGTGACCGGCTTGTCCCCGGCCGCCAGCGAAGGCGTGGCGAGGGCGGCAAGTGCGACGGCGGAAAAGAAAGTGCGCATGAAGGCTTCATGCCATCACCACACCGCTTGCGAAACCCCGCGCGACTCGCTAGTGGCCGCCTCCTTACCAGTGCATGCGGAGCGGTGGCCGAGTGGTCGAAGGCGCTCGCCTGGAAAGTGAGTATACGCCAAAAGCGTATCGAGGGTTCGAATCCCTCCCGCTCCGCCAACTGATCCGAACCAATCATCTGAAAAACATGGGAAATGCGGGAAGGCTGAGATAGCCGCTCTCCACTTCGGTCCCACACCGCGCATTGGGCGCCCTTGCGCATCCTTGCGCACCATGGGGCTGGAAAGGGCCAAGCGCGAACCAATGCGGACGCCTCGATGCACTTCGCGTCCGATCCGCCACGCTCCATCGCCATCGGGCCGATCGAGGTCTTCCAGGATGAGAGCCTTCGGGGCCGGCCGACTGACCGGTCTGCTTCCCGAAAGGAAGCAGTATGTCGCAGCAAGCACAGTCAGCCGCCGCGGTCGGCGCCATTCAGACCTGGACGCATGAGCAGACGAGGCGGCGATGTTCGTGGCTGCTAATCGTGCGCGTCGAGCGATCAACCGGCTTGATGAGTTCCACGCCGCTCTTGTCGCCGGGGATGAGGATGCGGTCGAGATCAATCGTGTGGTCGAAGTGGCTGGATTGCGGGTGTCGCGGCAGACATGGTCGCAGTCATGGCAACCGGGCGAGGTCGCATTCACAAGCAGCATTGCCAGTGTCCTTGGCCGCTACGGTGAAGAGCTGGTCCTTGATGCCTATGACAGTCGGGCGATGATGCAGCGCGCGGCAGCCTGAATGAATGCGCCCGCCGACAGATGAGCCGGCGGGCGCTGCATTTCTACAGCATACTGTCTCCACCACTAATATCTCGATCTCGCAGTCTGGAAAACCAGACTGCCGTGACCCGGTGGTCTAAACCATCGAAATGAGGGTCCCGTTGGACGCCGATCACCCCGCTAACGGGGTTCCTTTTCGCACGCCGATCAACAACTGGGACGCCGGTTAGGGCGCGGGCGAACAACAAAGGCTTTCGCCATGTGATCCGGTTCGCCCGCAAGCCGTAATTCATCCCCGATTGAGATCGGGGAGGGTCTGATCAATCGACCATTGCGGCGACGAGACGCTGCAAATGATCCCGGCTCAGAAGACCGGAGGGCAACCGGATCGGTCCATTATGCCCGGCCGCTGGATGGTAGATGGTATTTTCGGGGCGCTTTTGCGCGCCTTGGATATTGATATGCATGTTTTCCTGTAGTGCGGACTTTTCCGCCTTTATCTTCTAAACCCGCTGCGCCGTCTCGGCGGCCCTCCGCCTTGTCCCGGCGTCTTTTCACGAAACACGATTCGGCCCTTCGAAAGATCGTAAGGCGTCATTTCGACATGCACCCGATCTCCCACCACCGAGCGGATGCGAAACTTGCGCATCTTGCCCGCCGTGTAGGCGATGATCTTGTGCTCGTTGTCGAGCAGAACCGCGAAGCGCCCATCGGGGAGGATTTCCTCGATAAAACCTTCCATCGTCAGTAATTCTTCCTTGGCCAATCCATGCTATCCCGAATACGAGGGCACCCGCCGACATGCATGCGCAAAACGGCGGTCATGAGAGCCAGGCTGATGTCTGAAAAACACCTGCGCGATGCAGGCGCAAATTCGTCAAAAACGACGCAGCGATGTCCATATACATACAAAAATCGATTTTTCAATGAGGGTGCGGATTTTTAAATATATCCTCAATTCAGGTAATGCACTCGCCGATCGGCGTGAAATCCTGTAGAAGGTAAATATTGCCGGCCATTTTTGCACATCGGTGACTGAGAGACCAAGCGCGCTCCCGCAAAAGGAGAGTCTGCATGGACCTCAATCAGCTACTTTATCATCATCAGATTGCGCTGATGGAATTCGCCAGCCGCGGCAAGGGCAGCCGTGATGCCGGGGCGCGGTTCGATCTGGTCCGCCACTATGAAACCAGGATCGCCCGGCTGCGACAGGACATGGGTGTCTCAGCTTACCCGCAATGGTCATGAACTGGTCGTCGCCAAACCTCTTGGCCCGCCCAAGGTCGCGCTCGGCGGGCATCCCGACGTGCGGACGCCAATGGAGCCGGATTTCAAGAGATGATCCGATCTTCCTGCGGCGCAGCGAAATAGCCGATCTCGCGTTCGCTCTTCTCGGCGGTCGGGTGGCGGCGCGGGATTTTCTTCGCGGCCCCGGCCCCGATCACGAAGGGACCATGCTTGAGATGGCAAGCGCCTCTCTCATCGGCCAGCTGCAGGTAACCAATCTGCTCCGGAAGGTCGCTGCGCGTCGGATACGTCCGTATCAATAGGAAATCCTGAATGGAAAGCGAAGACAAACCCGCCCCGCCGGCCCGTGCGAAAATGCGATGGTCGGATCGCCCGAAGTTGGCCCCTGATGCGGCGAGCCGCCAGGGGCAGGTGACGAAGCTGGCGCTCGAAACATTTGGAGGCCGGGACGAGGCTATCGCCTATCTCAACACGGCTTGCGGCAAGCTTGGCGGGCGACCGCTTGATCTCGCCGTGGAATCCGCGGAGGGACTGAACCGGGTGGAGCGCGCCCTTGCGGACCTGAAGCCCGCATGCTGATCCGCGCGGGTTACGATATAGCCTTCACATGCGAACAGTCTGTGCCGATGCTGGCGCATCTCAGCGTCCATTCTTCGCGCAACAAGGATCTGCGCACGCCGCAGCGACTGTTCACGATGCCTGACGTCCCGATCTATGATTACGTCGATAGCTTCGGCAACATCTGTACCCGTCTCACCATTCCGGCCGGCGGCCTGACGCTGTCCTGCGGCTTCGTCATCGAGGATGATTTCGCCCCCGATCCGGTCGAACCGGAAGCCTCGCAATCAGCGATCGAGGCTTTGCCGGACGATGTCATGCTCTACCTTCTGGCCAGCCGTTATTGCGAAACGGATCGCCTGAGCGAAATGGCGTGGGACCTGTTCGGCAGCACCCCGCCGGGTTGGGCATTGGTCCAGGCCATCGTCGATTTTGTACATCGTCACATCCGCTTCGACTACATGAAGGCAAGGTCGACAAAGACAGCGTGGGATGTGTTCGAGGAGCGCGAAGGTGTCTGCCGCGATTTCGCGCATCTGGCGATCACGCTGTGCCGGTGCATGAACGTGCCTGCACGCTACTGCACCGGCTATCTCGGCGACATGGACTTGTTGAAGCCGCTGGGAGACATGGATTTTTCGGCCTGGTTCGAAGTGTGGCTGGGCGATCGCTGGTATGTCTTCGATGCAAGGCACAACCGCCCTCGCAGCGGGCGAATATTGATGGCGCGAGGACGTGACGCAGCCGATGCGGCGCTGACGATGACCTTCGGACCCGTCACACTTTCCCGGTTCGACATCTACACGGACGAAGACAGATTGGGCCTCGCTTCATCTTGACGCTGGAGCGGCTTGCTCCTCGGAGGCTCCAGGAAAGAAGCATGCCATTACGGCGGCTGTCACCCGGACCGGACGCTGCGACACCGCATCGACGCAGCACCAGCGCGAGTTCACCTCGGCAATCACTTCGCTGCCGCGCCGGATCGTCGTTTCGTAGAATGCGCTCTCCCGGCGGACCTGCTCCAGCACTACATTGGCCGTCAGCTGGTCGCGAAGGAATGCCGGTTTGCGGTACGTGATCTCATGTTTGAGCGCGATCCATAAATAAGCTGCAACGGCGGCAGGCGATGCGACTCTCTGCCAATGTTCGATGACGGCTGCCTGCACCCATTGCAAATATATAGAATTATTGACGTGCCCCATGAAGTCGATGTCGTCGATCTCGATCTTCAAGGGACAACTGTGCATTTGCGCGGAATTCATGATGCTATCTATCATATAGCTATGACATTCCGGATTCGTTTTTGGACGAGATTCCAATTCAGCCTATCTATTTTTTCAGATGCGCCTACAAGAGCCGGGCTGAAACGTCGCCTGCGACGGATATTGGGCCGCCAAGGCTCCCCTTTGTCCTTTACTAGCCTCACGAAGCCGGGATGTGCCGCTGTTGGCGCATGCCCGTCATACTGCATTGGGCAAAGGATACCCATATGATCACCGGCACCGTAAAATTCTTCAACGCCGATAAGGGCTTCGGTTTCATCGCTCCCGAAACGGGCGGCGATGACGCCTTCGTTCACATCAGCGCGGTCGAACGCGCAGGCATGCGCACCCTGAACAAGGATCAGCGCGTGTCCTACGAACTGGAAACCGACCGTCGCGGCAAGACTTCGGCCGTCAATCTCCAGTCGGCCTGAACAAACTGGATTGGCGGACCTTTACGAAGGTTCGCCAATCTTCCGCCGGAGGCAGGAGTACATTTATGTCGTCGCTGGCATTTTATCGCGAGCAAGCCGATCTCCAGACGATTGCGGCCGATGCCGCAAGACTCCCTCAAGTGCGAGACCGCTGCCTGCGCGCGGTGTCTGCATGGACCGAACTGGCTGATCGCGCTCAGAAAACCGAGGATGCTCGGAAAGTGAAAGCCTTGCACATCGGTGAAAGCGTTCCCGATGTCGCAGGAGTCAACGGTCAGTAACAGTATAATCTTTCCGTATGATCAGCCTGCACGAATTCTTGGTGAATGTCGTGTGCTTGCCATGGTCGGGGCGATAATCGTCTGATGAAATCTCCTGCGGACTAAGCGCTGTGCCAGTCGCGCGCGCCGTCTTTCGGAAAAATATAGACTTCAATCAATGCCGGTGGCGAAGGCGTTCTAGCCGGCTGCCGCATTCTTGAAGAGGTGGGGTCTGTATTGCCATCTCGATGATGGCACATTTTCGCCGTCTTCAATTTAAAGCCGCCAGTCTCTTTTGGGTCATTTTTGGGCCTGCAGGACAGGAAAGCGGATGGACTGCACCAGAGCATCGCAAGTGGAGGTCGTTTAACGTCCACAACGGGACGCATAGCTGCATCTCCGCAGTCGATCGATAGTGTTGAAAATGGCATCGCGTAGTTCGGGGTTTGAACGAGAGGTCAGTCGGGCTCGGGCGCTCAGCCGGGCATCGCCTGCGCGGGACCGGGATCAACTTGACAGTTTGGAGATTTTGGGCGTTCGCGGCGAAGAGGAACTCATCTTTTACGCTGTTTGGTCCCCGAAGAGTCATTTCTTGAAGGTCGCGCGCAGGTCTTGATCACTGGCGGCTGCCATGGGGTTCTCAAGATTGATGCTTGTGACGGTCTCGCCTGCATTCTTGCGGAGATAGTCGCGCAAACCTTTACAGAAAGCCTTTTTCCAATCTCGTGCGCGCGGCGGTGATCTTCGCGTTATATGCATCTCAGCCGTATTGATGCTCTTTCCACGCAGCAGTCATGAATACAGTCATTCGTGCGCACTGGTGCACGGGCGACCATGCGCAAGCGGTCGGCAACCGGCACGACCTCATCCTGACCGAAGCGGTAGCGAGCATCCACCTAAGTCAGGCTATGGGCTATCCCTCTCATGGTTAGAGGGAAAAAAACTCCCCTCCTTTTCCACAATCCGCGGCGGTCCTGGACAGGCGGAGGTGATTGGCTGGGTCGTGCTGCCACCGGCTCACCAGGCAGCGATCTGCGCCATTTCCGCTACGTCTCCGCCGGCCACCACCGCTTGGGCAGTTCGAAAACCGCGTAAAATGCGCATTTTGCGTGTGCCGGCAATCGGATAGCTTCATGCCTGCAAGAATTGCATCCGCTTTGCCGGCATCGTTCGGTAACGCGATGACATGTGCATTGCCTTGTGGAATGTTGTCAGAGGGGACAATTGCCTGGCGGGGCTGAATTTCAAGTATTCTCCAGGCGGGAAAATGGAGGGTGTATGCTGCATTGCCAAAAGATTACGAAATCTTCATGCAGATCGGTGCAGACTTCGCTGGAACTTGTCTTTCGAAGCCGATAAATCCCGCGCAAATCCGAGGGACACTCATCGTTCATGACGCCGTTCAAGGTCGTTCGTGAGCGGTGGCTGGCATGCGCATTGACCTGCCTTGCACCGCTGCCGTTCATCACCCCCATCGCACTTGCAGCATCGCCCGCTCCGTCGCAGCAGACCGCGTTCAGTCTCGACGCGGCGATGGCCGCTGCCGAGACCGACAACATCGATGTGATCCGGTCCCGGCTGGCGTTGAAGACTGCGCAGGCCAACCTGCGGATCGCGGATACCGCGCCCAACCCGAACCTCAATCTCAGCGCGGTGCAGCTGCGTCCGGGGCGGATCGGCAGGCGCCCGCTGGATTCGGTGGCGGACACCGTCGTCGGCATCGACCTGCCGCTGGAGCGCGGCGGCAAGCGGCAGGCCCGGACCGGCGAAGCGCGCGCGTTGATCGATGCCGCCGCAGGCGACCTGGCCAGCGCGCGGCGCGACATGCGCGAGGCCGTGTACGGCGCCTATTTCGACCTCAAGGCGGCAGAACAGCGTAGCGCGATCCTTTCAGCGATTGCGGCCAGCTATGCCGACAGCCAGCACATGGCGCATACGCAGGAGCACGCGGGCTCGATCTCGCGCGGGGACCTGTCGCGTCAGGCGGTGGAAGCCTCGCGCGCGAAGACCGACGCGCAGCAGGCGGCGATCGCGCTGCAGGTGGCGCGGCTCGGCCTCGCCACCCTGATCGGACGAGAACGGGATGCGCCCGACATTGCTACAAGCGGTGATTGGGTCGATGCGCCCGCCGCCGCCAGTACGGAGCCGGCGGACCTTCTGGCCTTGCGCCGTCCGGACGTGTTGGCGGCGCAGTCGCGCGTCGAGGCGGCTCGGCGCAGCCTCGACGGCGCGCATGCGCTGCGCCATCCCGACGTGACCGTCAGCATGCAGTACGAACACGCTATGGACGACCTCGGCGTCGGCAGCAGCGTCGGCGTGGGCGTTTCCGTGCCGTTGCCGGTGCGCAACCGCTACAGCGGCGAAGTGGACGCCGCCGGCACCGCGCTGGTCCAGGCCGAGGCGGAGGCGCGCAAGGCGGCGGCCGTGGCAACGGCCGAGATCACCATCGCCCGCCAGTCGCTTTCCCAGGCCAGCGAACGACGCCGTGAGATCGAGGAACGGCAACTGCCCGCCGCGCGCGATGCCGCGGGCGTCGCCGAATTCGCCTATACCAACGGGGCGACGTCGCTGCTCGAACTGCTCGATGCCCGCCGCTCGCTGCGGGCTGTAGAACTTGGCGCGGTCGATGCCCGTGCCGACGAAGCCCATGCCATCGCGCAGCTTCAGGCTGCCGAAACCACTGGCGAAACCACCGGAGACGATCGATGAGGGCTTCTGCCCCCGCAGCATTTGGCCGAGCCTTTGGCGCAGCCCTGCTGGCCACCGCCCTGACCGCCCCGCTTGCCGGCTGCGGCCAGTCCGATGCGCCGCCCGCCGCCGCGCCGAGCAAGTCGCCCGACCTCATCAGCTATGCGCCGGGCTCGGCCGAACTCGACACCGTGCAGATCGTCACCGCCACCACCAGCCCGCTGCCGATCTCGGCCGACATGAACGCGCGTCTTGCACTCGACGAATCGCAGACCAGCCGCGTCGGCGCGCCGGTGGCCGGGCGGGTGACGCAGGTTCTGGCCGACATCGGCCAAGCGGTGAAGGCCGGGCAGGCACTGGCCTATCTCGATGCGCCCGATCTCGGCCAGGCGCGCGCCGATCTGCTCACCGCCCAGGCCGAAAGCACCCGCAAGGCGCGCGAGATGGCCCGCTCGCACATGCTGTTCGACGGGGGCGCGATCTCCCGCCGCGATCTCGAAGGCGCGCAGGCCGATGCCGCCGGGGCCGGGGCCGAACTGGAGCGCGCGCGCTTGCGCCTGCGCAACCTGGGGAGCGGCGCGGGCGATGCGCTGGCGCTGACCAGTTCGGTCAGCGGCTACGTCATCGACCGCCAGATCAATCCCGGCCAGCAGGTCGGCGCCGGACAGACCCCGCTCTACACCGTGTCCAACCCGCGCACCTTGTGGCTGTTCCTCGACGTTCCCGAGGCGTCGAGCAGCCGCGCACGCATCGGCGAGGCGGTGGAATTCGACGTACCGGCCTGGCCCGGCCGCCGCTTTACCGGCAAGATCACGCAGATCGGCCTCGCGGTAGACCCGGCCACGCGCCGTGTGCAGGTGCGCGCCGAAGTCGGCAATCCCGACCTCGCGCTCAAGCCCGAGATGTACGCCCGTGCGCGCCTCGTCACCGACGACGGCCGCCGCGCGATCAAGGTTCCCAATGCCGCGATCTTCGAATCCGGCATGAAGAACTACATCTTCCGCGTGGAGGCGCCCGGTCGCTTCCGCCGCGTTCCGGTGGAAGTGGGCGAACGCGGAGACAGCTTCTCCTACGTGACGTCCGGCATCCGCAACGGCGAACGCATCGTCGGCGAAGGTGCGCTGCTGCTCAACGCCCAGCTTTCCGGGGGCTGATCCGATGTTGGAAAGACTGGCCCGCTTCGTCGTCGAGAAGCGGATCTTCGTGATCGTCATGGTCGTGGCCCTGATCATCGTCGGCGGCCGCGCGGTGATGAGCCTGCCGATCGAGGCTTTCCCCGACGTGCAGGACGTGCAGGTCGTGGTCATCAGCCAGCAGGCCGGGCAGGCGCCGGAGGAGATGGAGCGGTCCATCTCGCTGCCGATCGAGCGCGCGCTGGCGGGTACGCCGGGCGTGAACGACATCCGCTCGGTCTCGATCACCGGGCTGTCAGTGGTCACGTTGATCTTCAACGACGGCACGGACGATTACTTCGCCCGCTCGCAGGTGCTGGAAAAGCTGCGGGACGCCAATCTGCCCGCCGGCGTAACGCCCAGCTTGGCGCCGCTGTCCACCGCGGTCGGCGAAGTCTATCGCTACGTGCTGGACAAGCCGGCGGACATGCCGCTCTACGAAGCGCGCGCGATTCAGGACTTCGTGGTACGTCCGACGCTGCGCATGGTGCCTGGCGTGGCGGATGTCACCAGCTTCGGCGGCAGCATCAAGCAGTACCAGATCCTCGTCCGCCCCGATCTGCTCAAGCGCTACGGTGTCACCGTGGCCGACGTGCAGACCGCCGTGGGCAAGGCGAACTCAAACGTTGGCGGCGGCGTGATCCCGCGCGGCGACGAAGTCGTCGTGGTGCGCGGGGTCGGCCTCTACAAGTCGATCGACGACGTCGGTAACACCGTGGTCCGCGCGCAGAACGGCAATACCGTGCGCGTGCGCGATCTGGGCGACGTGCAGATCGGCACGCCCGAACGCAGCGGCATGGTTGCCTACGACCACAAGGACGATGTCAGCGAAGGCATCGTCACCATGGTCAAGCGCCAGAACGCCGCCGTGGTGGTGCAGGGCGTGCGCGACGCGGTGGACAAGATGAACGCGCAGTTCCAGGCCGATGCGAAGCGCACGGGCAAGCCGCCGATCCAGATCCGCGCGACCTACCAGCGCACCAAGCTGCTCGACAAGACCGTGGAGACGGTGGCGGAAAACCTCGTCGTCGGCGCCACGCTGGTGACGGTGTTGCTGCTGGTGTTCCTGCGCAACTGGCGCGCGGCGCTGGTGGTCGCGGCGATCATTCCGCTGGCACTGCTGGCGGCCTTCGCGGGCCTCAATACGGTGAACGTGCCCGCCAACCTGATCTCGATGGGCGCGGTGGACTTCGGCATCATCATCGACTCTGCCGTTGTACTGGTGGAGGCGCTGATGGTCGCGCTGTCGCTCGAAGCGGCGCGGCACGGGGGCGTGCAGCCGGACAGAATCCGGCGCAACCAGGTGCTGCGCAACACGGTGGCCAACTTGGCGCGGCCGATCCTGTTCTCCAAGGCCATCATCATCATGGCTTTCGTGCCGATCTTCACCTTCCAGCGCGTGGAAGGGAAGATGTTCTCGCCGGTTGCACTGACGCTGTCCTTTGCGCTGGGCGCGGCGCTGGTGCTGACGCTTTCGTTCCTGCCGGCGGTGCTGAGCTTCCTTGTCGAACGCTACGACATGGCGGAAAAGCACATCGTCTGGATGGACCGTCTGCGCGATGGGTATCGCAGCACGGTGGAGAAGGCGCTGCCGCGCACCAAGGCGGTGGTTGTGGCCTCCGGGCTGGCGCTGGTGCTGGCCTTCCTGATGATCCCGCGTCTGGGTTCTGAGTTCCTGCCCAAGCTGGACGAAGGCAACATCTGGCTCACCGTCCAGCTCACGCCCTCGGCCTCGATGGAGACCACGCGCAAGGTCGAGAAGCGTGTGCGCGCAATCATGCTTTCCTACCCGGAAGTAGCGCATGTCGGCTCCGAGACCGGCCGCCCGGACGACGGGACCGACCCCAAGGGACCGTCCAGCCTGCAGATGCTGATCGACCTCAAGCCGCGCAGCGAATGGCGTTCCAAGTTCGGCTCGAAGGCCGCGCTTGAGGATGACATGCGCAAGCAGGTGGACAAGATCCCCGGCGTACCCACCAATTTCAGCCAGGTGATCGAAGACAGCGTCGAGGAAAGCCTTTCGGGCGTGAAGGGCGAAATCTCGGTGAAGATCACCGGGCCGGACCTCAACGTGCTGGAGCAACTGGGCGAGCAGACCGCGCGGGTGGTGGCTGCGGTGCCGGGCGCGTCGGACGTGGATGCCGTGAAGATTGGCGGCCAGACCGAAGTGCGCGCCGTGCTCGACCGGGATGCGATGGCTCGTTACGGCCTCAACGCAGACGATGCCAACACCGCCATCGCCACCGCCTTCGGCGGCGCGACGGTCGGCACCGCGTACGAAGCGGATCGCAACTTCGACATCGTCGTGCGCTTTGCGCCGGATCAGCGCAACGCGGTGGATGATCTCTCGCATCTACAGGTGCCGCTGCCACAGGGCGGCACGATCTCGCTGGGTGAAATCGCGCAAGTCTCGGTTCAGGTCGGTGCATCGCGCATCAGCCGCGAGAACGGCAGTCGCAACGTGGCGATCAAGGCCAACGTCGACGGGCGCGACCAGGGCAGCTTTGTGGTCGATGCGCAGAAGGCGGTGAAGGACAAGATCAAGTTGCCGTCGGGTTACCAGATGACCTGGGGCGGCCAGTTCGAAAACCAGCAGCGCGCCATGCAGCGTCTGGAGGTGATCGTGCCGATCGCGCTGTTCGGCATCTTCATCCTGCTTTTCGGTGCATTCCGCTCGGTGCGCTCCGCCTTGCTGATCCTTGCGATGGTGCCTTTCACCACGGTCGGCGGCGTCACGGCGCTGGCGATGGCGGGGCTCCACATGTCGGTGTCCGCAGCGGTCGGCTTCATCGCCGTGGCGGGCATATCGGTGCAGAACGGTGTCGTCATGCTGGAGCACATCACGCACCGCTACGAGAACGGCGATGCCTATCGCGTGGCCGTGCTTGAAGGCGCCATCGACCGCCTGCGGCCGATCCTTATGACGGCGCTGATGGCCGGTTTGGGCCTGCTGCCGGCGGCGCTCTCCACCGGCATCGGTTCCGAAACGCAGCGACCATTCGCCTGCGTGATCGTGGGCGGCATCATCTCCGCCACCGCATTCATGCTCCTGCTGCTGCCGATGTCCCTGCTCTGGCTTTCCGGAGAAGAGAAGAGGCAGGAGAAGCATGCAGATATTTGATCTTCAGTCTTCGCTTGGCCCTCGCTGCACTAGCAACTGCCGATGGCCTACATCTGTATGGCGGAACTCGATCGCTGGACCCCCGAAAAGGGTCGAGTACGGCGCTCCCCAATCCCGACCAGTCGCGCACGATCCCGGCATATCAACGCTGAGCGACCACGATCAGCGCGGTTGAAGGGATCGGCAATACGGAGCGTTCGCCCGCCATCTGCCTGACCTCGGTAATAACTTCTGCCTTTTCCCCATCATTGAGGCTCGTCCAGTCGGGCGACATGCCGAACAATGTATCGGGATCGTCGAGTGCCCCGACGTCGAGCTCATAATCATGCGTCACTGGCTCGATCCGGGGATCGCGATAGCCCGCAAGGATCATTTCGCGAGCGAAGTTCCCCGGATCGCTGAGGACGCCGACGGCTTCCGGCATTGCCATGCCATCACGGCCGGGGAAGAGCTTTCGACGGATATCTCCGAGCAGAAGAAAGGTCGCCGCACCGCGTTGTTGCCAGGTTGCCACGATGCCGTGGCCGCCAGGGCGCGTAACGCGGGCCATTTCGGCCAACCCCTTGCGCCAGTCGGGAAACATGATGACCCCGAAGATCGAGAAGACGGCGTCGAACCCTCCGTCTGGGAGCGCAAGGTTTTGCCCATCCATTGTCTTGGCCTCGACATTGGGGTGACCGGTGGCGGCGATACGAGCGACCATGCCTGGAGAAAAGTCTGTTGCCAGCGCCTTCGCGCCTGTTCGCGCGGCAGCCAGTGCCAAAGCACCGGTGCCTGCGGCTATGTCCAGCACGTGGCTGTCGGCCCCGAGGGATATTCTGGCAACCGCCGCCTCGGCATAGCGAGCAGTGAAGGGGTGCGCAGTCTTCTCATAGTGCCGAGCGGCAGCATCCCAGTGATCAGGGTTCTCGAACTCTCGCATTTCGCACACTCCACGAATCATGTAACATAATAAGTATCGTGAAACATGATGCTTGCCAATCCGGCTGGAATGCGAAGAATCGAAATATGCGTAATGACAGTCGCCTTTCGCGAATGCTCCACGTGCTGCTCCATATGGCGCGGCATGAGGGGGCAATGACGTCCGAAACTATCGCAGAGATGCTGGGAACCAATCCCGTTGTCGTCCGACGCACGATGGCTGGTCTGCGCGAGGCAGGGTATGTGCGCTCGGAAAAAGGGCATGGTGGCGGTTGGGCTATCGCGGCAGATTTGGAGACCGTGTCGCTCCTCGACGTACATCGAGCGGTAGGAGGACCACGCATCTTTGCTATCGGCAGCGAGCATTCCAATCCTGATTGCGCGGTTGAGGCGGCTGTCAACGAGGCGCTGGCGGATGCGCTTTCAGAGGCGGAGGCTTTGCTGGTCGCCCGGCTGGGTGCTGTGAAGCTCGCTGACCTGGGCCGAACCTTTGATGCGCGCAGCGCTTCCGAGATGGCGAGTGCACATTCAGCCTGATCGGCCTTTCTTCCAACCCTGCATGCGCCGCCAGTTGCAAGACAGGCCTCAATGTCGCTTATGGTCTCGCTCGTCGCTTCCTGCGGTACGGTGTAGATGTACACGAAGCGTAGAACGCATCCCCGGATCATGGCCCGGATAAGCGGCAACCGACGCCCTGTCCCGTCGAATGACGGGACAGGGCGTGGCTGGTGATCAGAACGTGTAGCGTGCGCCGATCTTGAACGTGCGTGGTTCGATCACGCGGCTGAGACGTCCCTCGACCGGGCCATCGGTGTCGAACGCCGGGATGTAGGACTCGTAGTAGTACGCGATGTCCTTGTCGTGGCTGTCGAAGATGTTCAGCACTTCGCCGTAGATCTCGATCTTGCGGCCCTTCCATGCGGCGCGGGCGTTTACGATCGTGCTGCCTTTGTCGCGCAGCGAGTTGTCCTCGATCAGCGGGTAGGGGCCGAGATGCCGGACGCGCACGCTCGCCTCCCACGGATCGAGCACGATCGCCGCGCCGGCGGAGACCGCGTTCTCGACCGCGTTGGGAATGCGATCTCCGTTGTCGTAGCGCGAGTGGCTGGCGACATAGCTGCCGTCGAGCGCCAGCCACGGCAGCGGGCGCCAGAACCCGACCACCTCGTAGCCATGACGCTTGCTGGCGCCGGTCGGCTCCACCGCGTTGGAATCGCCGACGAAGCGCAGTTCGCTGCCCACGTCGAGCCACCAGTACGTCGCGGTCAATGAGACGGTGCCCAGTTGCAGGCGCCCGCCAAGTTCCTTGCCAGTGCCGCGCACCAGAACGGGCACGGGCGATTCCACGTTCACCGCACCGCGCACGTCGTTGGAATGGAAGCCGCGGCCCCAGTTGGCATAGACTTCGAACTGCGGGACGATCTCGTAGGCTGCCGATACCTTGGGTGAGACGATCGAATCGTGTCCGCTGCCGGCTCCCAGTTCGGTCGCCATGGCGTCGCGCGCGCGGACGGCGTAGTGGTAGTAGTCGCCTCGCAGGCCTCCGGTTAGCCTGAGGCCGGGCAACGGCTTCCAGGTCGCTTCGCCATAGAGCGCGCCGGACAGTTCCTCGACGTGATATCGACCCAGCGAGGACAAAAAGGCGCGGGTTTCGGTGCGATCCACCCCGACGTTGCCGATGTGATCGTAGCGGTTTTCAGTGCCCATGCTCAGTTGCAGCGTCGAGCCCACAGCCCATTGCTTGCGCGCGGTGATACCCACGACCCAGCGCTTGTCGAACTGGTCGATCTGCGCGCTGGTGCCGTCCGGATCGGCATAAGTTGGGTTCGAATACATGTTCCAGTCGTAGTACTGGGCATAGACATTAGCGCTCCAGTTCGGCTGTCGCACCGCGACGTTGCCGACGAAGCGCGTTGTGCGGCCACGCGCCGAAGGATCGGGCGAGCAGAATTCGTCAGGGCACAGCGCGCTGCCGATGATCCGTTCGGGGATCTGCTCGGTCGGCCGCCAGGTGGCGTGGTAGGCGTGGAGCGAGGCTTCGACGGTGCCTTCGCCGGCGGGCGCGGTGTACTTCGCGAAGCCGGAGTAATGCCGAAGGTGTTCCGCCTGCTGCCAAGGCCCATCATAGCGCTTTGCCTGCCCCACCAGCGTGAGACTGCCACCCGCCACATCCTTGATGGTGCCACCGGCGGCCAGCCGCCCCGACTTGTACGATCCACCCTCTACCGAGATCCACGGGCGGTCGAACCCATCGATGGTCGTCATGTAGGCCGCGCCGGCCAGTGCGAAGTCGCCGCCATCTGCGCGGTACGGCCCCTTGCGGAAATCTTCGCGGGCGACGATCTCGGGGATCAGGCCGTTGAGATCGAGATAGCCTTGGCCATGCCCGTGGCTGCGCAGGTTCATCTGCACGCCATCTATATAAGTCGTGAAGTCGGTGCCGTGATCGAGGTTGAAGCCGCGCAGGAAGTACTGGTTGGCCTTGCCGCTGCCCGAATGCTGCGCCGCTACCATGCCGGGCACCGCCTCAAGCAGTTCGGCGACCCGCAGAAGCGGACGGACCAGCAGGTCGGAACCGCCGACGCTGCCCTCGCTGGCGGCATGGGCGGTGCCGATCTTGGCCTCGCCGCGTCCGAACACCACGATTTCGCCGGAACCGCCATCCGCGCCGCCGGCGGGTGCCTCTTCGGCGCAGGCGGGCATCGTCGCCAGCGCCATTGCGGTACCTGCCACGATGCGCACCAGCGCAGCGCTTTTCATCAAATTCATCATCATTCCCCCCGACGCCTGCGACTGGGTGGGAGGCTTGCCGCCATCAAGACGGTCGACGCGCGCCGGCGGTCGGACGCCGCGGGCGACCGTCTGCGCGAACCGATGCGGCCTCCACCGCTGGTTCGTCGCTCGAACGGAATGATTCCGGGCCTTGGCCACCCCCTGGACCACGGCATGAGCGACCAGACGCAGGCAGGTCTCCTGGCTCACGGGTCAATGCGACGATGCAAGGCCTTCCCAGGCCTCGCATGTTGCAGCGTCCGGCCCAGTGACTGGCGGCAGGAACCTTTGCCCCACCGCACATATGCATCGCGCTCACCGCTTACAGTTGCAGGGACAGCCTCGGATTCGAAGGGCATGCCTTCTCACCGTGTTCCCTTTTAAGCCTCTTTCGAGGCACCAGCGCGATCTTGTCTGCACCAATGAAGGGCAGATATGGCGCGCTATCTCAAACGGTTTCACGGCACAAGCCTGTCTGTATGGCGTCCAGGTACGGCCTGTATCCTGAACTCCCGACTAGCGATGCCAGGGCTGACGGGCCGCTCCGGGGAGCAAAATTTGCTTCCGAGCGCCTGGCAAGGGTCGGCGACGGCCGGATCGATTGTCGAATTGCGTGAAATTTCGGTCATCGCTGTGCTAAAGTCGCCTCCGTGCCATGCATCGCAGTCGATCGCAGAACTCTGGTCGCCAAGACGTCGTTGCGCTGCTATCGCCTTTCATCCTGCACCCTGAAACGGGTTCTGCGGCCTTGCGTGCTACGTTCACTCGCGAGGATAGGTTTCTCGGACTTAGCTTAAGGTACTTAAAAGATGACATTCGACAGGGGAAATCGCGGCCAAGGTCGCGACCGGTTCGGCGGCGGCGATGATCGTTGGGGCGGCGGCAACGATCGCTTTGGCGGTGGTGACCGCTTCGGTGGCGGCCAGCGTGGCGGCTTCGGCGGATCGCGAGGCGGCGGTTTTGGCGGTGGCGGTGGCGGTTCGCGCGGCGGCCCGGGCCAGGTTGTCGGTCAGGGCCGTGGGACGGTCAAGTTCTTCAACCCCGACAAGGGTTTCGGCTTCATCCAGCTTGAAGGCGGCGGCGACGATGCATTCGTGCACATCAGCGCCGTGCAGTCCGCCGGCCTCGAAACGCTGGCGGAAGGTCAGCAGCTGGAATTCCAGCTGGTCGAGCGAGGCGGCAAGATTTCCGCTTCCGAACTGACCATCGTGGGCGAGGTCATCGTTGCCGAACGTCGCGAGCGAAGTGCCGCACCTGTTCAGAATCAGTCCACTGGCGAGAAGGCCACCGGCACCGTCAAGTTCTTCAATAGCATGAAGGGCTTCGGCTTCATCGTCCGCGATGACGGCCAGCCCGATGCGTTCGTGCATATCAGCGCCGTCGAGCGCTCCGGTCTGCATGGCCTTTCGGAAGGCGATCAACTCGAATTCGAAATCGAGATCGATCGCCGGGGCAAGGCGTCGGCCGTGAATCTGGTCCAGCGCTGACTGATCTGGCCATGGCTGCCGCAGGAGGTCATGGCCTCATCTCGGGCTTTCCTCGATCGCATCGCGATCGGCGACGGACATCGAGCGGCTTATGTCGAAGGCCTTGATCAAAGCTGCCTTCGACAGGCCGACTGCGGGACGAGGGACGTGTTTCCTTGATTCGAACGTGCAGCATGCGGGCGGACCAGCTTGCTCCTGGAACCGATGTCCGGCCGCATTGCTTGAACCTTAGACCTGAAGTGGTTCATCCCTGCCTGTAGGCCGCCCTTCACCGGCATCATCAGGCTGATGATCTGAGAACCTAGCCTTGTCCTGGCGTCACCATCGTCATGAAAAGGCCAATAACGACAACGGATTGCATGACTAACGACGATCGCAGCGGCGACAACGACTCTCCTCTTCTCGACCTGGACAAGGGTTCGGTCCAGCGGTTCATCGCGCGCGCCAAAAGCCAGGGCGTCATCACGGTCAAGGAGTTGAATGCCGCGCTGCCGCAGGACCAGATGACCACCGATCAGATCGAGGACATCATGGCCGCGATCTCGGAAATGGGCGTCAAGATCGTCGAGAACGACGATGATGACGATGAGGACGGTGAGCAGGAAGACGGCGTGGAAGCCGTCGATGGCGGCGATGACGATTCCGGTTCGGATACCGGGTTCGACGAAGGCAATTCCCGGCGCCGTCCCGGCGAGACCCGCAAGGCGGACACGCTCGCGCGTTCCGACGACCCGGTCCGCATGTACCTGCAGGAGATGGGCGCCGCCGAGATGCTCAGCCGCGAGGGCGAGGCTGCCATCGCCAAGCGCATCGAAGCCGGCCGCGACATGATGATCATGGGGCTTTGCGAAAGCCCCATGACCTTCCACGCGATCATCGGCTGGTCCGAAGCGCTCAACAACGGCGACATGCAGCTTCGCGAGATTCTCGATCTCGACGCGATGCTCTCCAAGGAGCCGCAGCCCGAAAATCTGGCCGAAAACGGTGAGGGCGATGGCGACGGCGAGATTTCCGCTGCCACCGCCGGGCCTTCCTTCAAGGACGATGACGATTCCGGCGAGGACAACTCGGAGGAAATCGACGAGGACGGCAACCCGATCCCCAAGCGTCAGGTCGAGGACGATGAAGAGGACAACACCCTCTCCCTCGGTCAGATGGAAGCCGCGCTTACGCCGGAGGCGCTGGAGAAGTTCGCGCTTATCACCGAACTGTTCCGCACCTTCGAGCGCCTGCAGAGCGATCGGCTCGACGCGCTGGCGCTGGGCATCGATTTCCCGGTCGCCAAGGAAGACCAGTACCTGCAACTGCGCGAGGATCTCACCGCGCAGGTGGAATCGGTGCAGTTCCATGCGGCCAAGATCGAGTATCTGGTCGACAACCTCTACACCTTCAACCGTCGCCTGACGACGCTGGGCGGGCAGATGCTGCGTCTGGCCGAGCGTCACAAGGTGAAGCGCGCCGATTTCCTCGAAGCCTATACGGGCCGCGAACTGGACGACGCCTGGGTCGCAGAAGTGGCCGGGAAGGACAAGAAGTGGGCTGCCTTCGCAGAAAACGAGGCTGAACCTGCCGAGCGCATCCGTCTGGAAGTCTCGGACATCGCCACTGCCACCGGCATGGCGCTCCCCGAGTTCCGCCGCATCGTGAACATGGTCCAGAAGGCGGAGCGTGAAGCGCGCATCGCCAAGAAGGAAATGGTCGAGGCGAACCTGCGTCTGGTGATCTCGATCGCCAAGAAGTACACCAACCGCGGTCTGCAGTTCCTGGATCTCATCCAGGAAGGCAACATCGGGCTGATGAAGGCGGTCGACAAGTTCCAGTACCGCCGCGGCTACAAGTTCTCGACGTACGCGACCTGGTGGATAAGGCAGGCGATCACGCGTTCGATCGCGGATCAGGCTCGCACGATCCGCATCCCGGTCCACATGATCGAGACGATCAACAAGCTGGTGCGCACCAGCCGTCAGTTCCTCCATGACCAGGGCCGTGAGCCCACGCCCGAGGAAATGGCCGAGAAACTGTCGATGCCGCTCGAAAAGGTGAAGCGGGTTCTGAAGATCGCGAAGGAGCCTATCTCGCTCGAAACGCCGATCGGCGATGAGGAAGACAGCAGCCTTGGCAACTTCATCCAGGACGAGAACGCCGTAATCCCGGTGGACGCGGCGATTCAGGCCAACCTGAAGGAAATGATAACTCGCACGCTGGCATCGCTGACCCCGCGTGAGGAGCGTGTGCTGCGCATGCGCTTTGGCATCGGGATGCCAACGGACCATACCCTGGAGGAGGTCGGACAGCAGTTTTCGGTGACTCGCGAGCGTATCCGACAGATCGAGGCCAAGGCGCTGCGCAAGCTCAAGCATCCGAGCCGTTCACGCATCATGCGAGCGTTCCTCGACTAAGCACAGGCCGTTCAACATCACAGGCACGCGGCCGATACGGACGCAGGGCGATCCCCCCGTCCGTGTCGGTTGGCATCGTTCGTGGTTCAGATCAGGCGAAGCGTACGCGGTTGCCGTCGCGGCGGAAGTCGTCCTTGCGAATCACGCTTGTCGTGTAGTCGCGCGACAGGACGGTGCTGACCGCGACGAAGTTGGCTGTGCCGGTCTTACGGCCGAACTGCATGCGGACGTAGCCCTGATGCATGTTGTCGGTCCATACCACCTCAGGCATGTGATCGGCGTAGGCCTTATCGAGCTTGGGCGACATGTCCTCGCCAAAGCCGCTGTCCATGAAATCGCCCGGGGAGGAAATGCCCGCCGTACCGAACTCGATGCCCGTGGGGCGTCCCTGTGCATCGGCCAGGTCGTTGGTCCAGAAGCTGTGGCTGTCACCCGAGAGGAACACCAGATCGCCCGCACCTGCGCGGCGCGACAGGGCATAGAACTGCTCGCGGGCCCAAGGGTAACCGCCCCAGGCGTCGGTGTAGTCGGGCAGGTTCCAGCGGCCGCGCCACGCCAGCGAGACATGCGGGTCGGCTGCCAGCTTCGCCAGTTCCTCCTTCGTCTTCGCAGCGGCGAGTTTGGGGAACGGGTCGGGCAGCACGCCCAGCTTCGCAAGGTCGGGCACGTTGAGGCGGCCGATCACCATCGGACAGCCGATCACGCGCCAGGGCTGTCCGTCCTTCACCGAACGGGCGAGAGCGGCCTCCAGGTCCGTTTCCAGTTCGGGCGAGATCAGCGGACGGTTCGGGGCGCCGAGGACGTCGCGCTTGAACTTCTCGGCCGAGGCGTCGTCGACGATTTCCTGCGCATGGTCGAGGTATTCGATCTGCTTCGCCCGCGCGGTGTGGCGCGTCTCCAGCGTGTGCAGCAGGGCGAGGTCGCCGAAGCGGTAGGCGCGCCAGAACTGCATGCGGGTGCGGCCCTTGACGTCGAGCCATTCCGGTTCGCGCACCGGCATCCATTCGTAATAGGCGCGGATCGAGGCGGCGCGGCGCGTGGCCCAGTCGCCCTCGGTATCGGGCTGGTGGTTCTGCGCGCCGCCGGTCCAGGGGTTGTTCGCGCTCTCGTGGTCGTCCCAGCAGGCGAGCAGGGTGTGCTGCGCGTGCATCGCCAACGATCCGGCGTCGGTCTTGTACTGCGCGTGGCGGGTGCGGTAGTCGGAGAGGGTGACGATCTCGTGCGCGGGGGCGTGCTCGCGGCCGATGGTGCGGGCGATGTTTTCACCCCAGCCGTCCTTGCCGCCGTATTCGTAGATGTAGTCGCCGGTATGGAGCACGAAGTCGATCGCCGGATCCTTCGCGATCGCATCGTAGGCGTTGAAGAAGCCGAAGGCATAGTTGGAGCACGAGGCGAGGGCGATGCCGAGCGTATCGACCCGGCCTTCGGGCAAGGTGCGGGCGCGGCCGATCGGCGACACCGATTTGCCCATGCGGAAGCGGTAGAAGAACGTACCGCCCGCCGGGAGGCCGGCGGCGAGGGCCTTGACGGTGAAGTCACGCTCCGCGTCCGTGCGCATCGTGCCGGACTTCAGGATCTTCACGAAGGCGGGGCTGTCGGAGAGTTCCCACTGCACATCGGTGGCGGCGGGCACAGTCACGCGGGTCCAGAGCACCACGCTCGAAGCGTCGGGGTCACCGGCGGCGACGCCGTGCCGGAACACCGGGTTCACCGCTGTGGCGGCGAGGGCGGAAATCGGCAGCGCCATGATCGCCGCTCCTCCTGCCATACCGGCCAGCAGGGCGCGGCGGGAAACCTGATGGGCTTGGAGCATGGTCATGGCGGGCAATCCTGTGTTCTGGTGTGCTGTGCTGCAAAGGAAAAGGACGGGCCGGCGTCCCCCCGAACGCCGACCCGCCCCTCGCGCTACCGTCAGAAGTCGGCGGTGACGCTGAAGACCATCGTGCGCGGAGTGCCGATCCAGGCGTAGTTGCCCGAAATGCCGCCGAGGTAGTCCTCGTCCGTCAGGTTGGTGATGTTGAGTGCGAAGGTCAGGTCCTTGAGCGTATCGGTCAGGCCCTCGCCCTTCACCGCGACCGAAAGGTCGGTGATGAAGGAGTTCTTTGCGGTCCAGGCGTTGCTCGCATTGACGAAGCGGTTGCCGGTGTACTTGCCGGTCAGGCCCAGGGTGACGGGGCCGTAGTTGTAGGTGCCCGACAGCACCCACATGTCCTTCGGAATGCCCGCGACGCGGTTGCCTGCCGTCACGCCCTGTTCCGCGTCCAGTTCGGCATTGCCGGTGCCGCGGTACTTGGCATCGATGTGGGTGTACGAACCGTAGAGGGTCAGGCCGTGAACCGGGCGGACGTTGGCGAGCAGTTCGAACCCCTCGGAGTCGATGCCGCCCGCGTTGAAGAAGCGGCCGTCGCCTTCGCTCAGGTAATCCGGGCCGGCCGAGGTCGAGCTGGGCACGAAGATCACCTGGTTGGAGAACTTGCTCTTGAACCATGTAGCCGAGGCGTTGAACATGCCGTTGGAGTAGCGCGCACCGGCTTCCCAGTTCTCGGCGGTCTCGGGCTTGATGCTGGAGAACGCGTCAGCACTGTATTCGAGCAGCGTGTCGGAGAGCGCCTTGAAGTTCTCCGAGTAGCCGCCGAACACGTCGAGGCCGGTCATCGGCTCGACCTGGATGCCGCCGGAGAGCAGCACCTTCGACTTCGACTTGACGCCGACGTTGGAACTCTCGCCGAACAGGTCCTCACGGTCGAGGTGGTTGATGAACTGCTTGACGCCGAAGTTCGCGGTGACCGGGCCGAACTGGACCTGGTCCTCGGCGTACCACTTGAAGGTGGTCTGCGGATACTTGCGGTCGTACTGCGTCCAGTAGGGCGTGGCGTCATAGGCCGGGCCGACGCGGGTGTCGCTGACGTGGTGCCAGTCGCGCCATTCGCGGCGGTGGGTGTCCTCGTACCAGACGCCGCCGCGCAGGGTGTTCTCAAGCGCGCCGAACTGCATGGTCCAGGCGCCGTCGAGGGTGCCGCCGAGGCGGTCCTTGCGGTAGTGGGTGTGGCGGAACGACTGCTGCTGGATGGCGCCAGCCGCGGTCGGCGCGACGATCTGGCCGGCGGCGTTGGTCGCGAAGTAGGTCGGCGTGCCGGAACCGGCGGGCAGGGTGGCCCACCATGCGGGCGTGCCCTTCACCGTCGAGGTGCCGTTGATCTCGCTCTGGACGCCCGAGGTGTCCTGTCCGACGTTGACGATGTAGGGCGGCGCCCAGTCACCGCGCCCGGCCATGTCATGGTAGTAGACCGAGGCCTTGAGATCGAGCGCGTCGGCGATCTTCGTCTCGGCCTTCAGGTAAGCGAAGAAGTTCTTGCGGGTGGTGCCCCAGACGCCGCGATAGTTCTGGTCCACCGCCGGAACGCCGGTCCACACGCCGTTGAGGCCGTCCTGGTGCGGGCTCGCGGCGTACTGCTCGGGCGAGTACATCTGGTCGTAATTGTTCTCGTAGGCATCGTCGTAGCTGGCGTAGCCGGTGAACTTGACGGGCGTATCGACGATGAACTTCATCGCGAAGTTGTCGCGCGTGTTCTTGGCCGAGCCTTCCATCCAGTCGGTTGCCTGCTGGTGGCCGTAGGAGAACCACGCCTTGGCAACGCCGCCGATCAGGCCGGTGTCGAAGCGGCCGTAGTAGCGGCTGGCGTCATAGTCGCCGACCGAGCCGGACAGGCGCACGCGCATGTCGTCGATGGGGTCGGCGGTGACGAAGTTGATGGTGCCGCCCAGCGCCTCGTTCGAGCGTGAGGCGATGTCGGCGGTGCCCTGGAACACCTCGACGGTGGCGATGTTGGCGCTGTCCATGAAGCGGTTGGCCTTGGAGCCGCCGCCGTAGCCCGAACCACCGTTGGGCAGGCCGTCGATGGTGATGCCGACCTGCTGGGTGTCGAGGTTGGTCTGGTAGCCGCGGATCGAGTAGGTCGTCGACCAGTCGTCGAAGCCGAAGGCGTCGCCCTCGTTGACCTGCACGCCGGGCAGGGTGCCGATGAGGTCGATGGCCGAGGCGATCGGCGACTTGTCGTCGATCAGCGTCTCGTCGAGCGCGGCGTTGTTGTAGGTGGTGCGCTGGCCGGTGACGACGATGGCGTCGGCGGTGTCCGCGCTGTCGTAGGCCGCGGCGTCGGCGGCTGCCTCGTCTGCAAACGCCGGAGTGCTCGCGGCGATGGCGGCAAGGCTCGTGCTGAGAATGTAGATACGGCGGATCGAAATGGCGCGCATGGCTTGGTGAACCCCCTGTAGCGTTAAGCTTGTGCGGCGCAGCATCTGCGCGCTTATTCTGACGCCCTGCAGTCAATTCGGAGACGTTTTACAGTCGGTTTCGCGACACCTTTGTGACGTGAAAGCGCCAGCCGTCCCAGGTTTCGGGGCGATGATCGAAAGTTACGCGCCGCATAGACCCGACTTTGTGCGTCTGCGTACGAGAGAGCCGCTTCATGGCGTTTCGAAGTCGCTGGCATGTCCGCTGCGTGACGGGCTGCATCACCGTCACAAACCCGAAATGACCCGTCCATAGAGGCCACCGCAACGAGACGGCTGGCGGCGTCGGAAGGACATGCAGGAACCATTGCGCATAGCGATCCCCATTCACAGCTTTGAGCCGGGCGGCGTCGAGCGCGTCGCCCTCGGCCTGGCTGCGCAATGGCGCGAAGCGGGGCACGAGGTTACCATGGTTCTCGGCCGTCCGGGCGGCGCGGGCCTGTGCAGTGCGCCCGCGCTCGATTACTGGAGCCTGCCCACGCGGCCCAGGTTCCAGCAGGCAACGGCATCGTGGCGAACGCCGTGGATGGTCCACACGCTCTACAGTTTCCTGATCGAAAACCGTGTCGACGTGGTGTTCTGCCCCGGCAATACGTACGCGGTGATCGGCGCGGCCATGAAGCTGCTGATGGGCCACCACGCCCCGCCGATGCTGCTCAAGATCAGCAATGCGCTGCACCGTCCCGACATGTCAGGGGCCATGCGCCGGGGCTACGGCGCCTGGCTGCGCGCGCAGGGCGGGCTGTTCGATTCGCTGGTCGCGCTGTCCGAGCCGATGCGCCGCGAAGTGCGCGAGTGTATGCTGGCGCAGCCGCGTCAAGTCGAGGTGATTGCCAATCCGATCCTCAATCGTCGCCGTTTGATCCAGCTTGGCCGCATCGAACGGCGCGCGCCTTCAGCCTGGGGCATGCGCTACCTCGCGGCGGGGCGTCTCGCGCCGCAGAAGAACTTTGCGCTGATGCTGCGGGCCTTCGCCGCCGGAGCCCGCGCCGGTGACCGCCTGACCATCGCCGGGGACGGCCCCGAACGCGGTCCTCTCGAAGCGCTCGCCGGTTCGCTGGGCATCGCCGGGCAGGTCGCGTTTCTCGGCCATGTCGCGACGATCGACCCGCTGCTGGCAGAGCATGACGCGCTGCTGCTCAGCTCCGATTACGAGGGGCTGCCCGGCGTCGTGGTCGAGGCGCTGGCGGCAGGCATGCCGATCCTCGCCACCGACTGCTGCGTCAGCATGGCGAGCCTGCTCGACCACGGTCGCACCGGCCTGATGGTCCCGGTGCGCTGCCAGGATGGCTTCGCGCAAGGGATCGCGGCCTTGCGCGACTTGCGCGGCGATCCGACGCGCGCTCGCGCCGTCGCCTCGCACTACGAACTCGAAGGTGCCGCGCGCCGCTACCTCGACCTGATGCGCGCGGTCGTCTCGCGCCGCGAGGCCGAGCGCCGCCGCGACCTTGCCCTCAGCACGCTGGCGCCCTGCCGGTCGCTGCGGCGCTCCCAGTGACTGTCACCCCGGAGATCACCTTGTCTCAATCTGCAACCGTGGCTGCTACCGTAGACGGCGTCGATCTGGCGGCCATCGCACTGACCCCTCAGGATCGCACCGCGAAGCGGGGGCGCAATGCGGTATTCTCCATCCTGCTGTCGCTGGCGGTCATCGCCGCCGTGCTGCATGAGACGAACAGCGTCGAGCTGCGCCGCCTGCCGCAGATGATCCCGACATCGCCGGGGTTCTGGCTGATCTTCGCGGGCTACTACCTCATCACCCCCGCCAGCGAGTGGCTGATCTACTGGAAGCTGTGGCGCATTCCGGGCAGCGGCGTGCTCGCGCTGCTGCGCAAGAAGATCTACAACGAACTGCTGCTCGGCTATCTCGGCGAGGCGTACTTCTACACCTGGGCGCGCAGCCGCGTCACCCTGACCGCCGCGCCGTTCGGCACGGTCAAGGACGTGTCGATCCTCTCGGCCGTCACCGGCAACGTGGTGACTATGGCGCTGCTGGTCTTCGCGGTGCCTTCGCTCGGCTTCGACAAGCTGGGCATCGACGGGCGCCTGCTGACCGGGTCGCTGGGCGTCATTCTTGCGATCTCGCTGGGCGCCATGGCCTTCCGCCGCAAGGTCTTCAGCCTCTCGCGCGATGACCTCTGGATGATCACCCGCGTCCATTTCGCGCGCATCGTCGTCTCGACCGTGTTCCTCGCGCTGCTGTGGCACATCGTCCTGCCCGATGTCGCGCTGAGCTGGTGGCTCTACCTTTCGACCTTGCGCCTGCTCGTCTCGCGCCTGCCGCTGGTGCCGAACAAGGACCTGCTGTTCGCAGGGATAACCGTCGTGGTGCTGGGCGAGGAGCGGGATATCGGCACGCTCATGGCGCTCATGGCCGGGCTGATCACCGCCGCGCACCTCGTGCTGGGCGCGCTCATCGCCTTCAACGACCTCGCCAATCCGGAGAAACGCCCGTGATCCTGTCCCTGCTGATGCTGGCGAACGCTGCGACCATTCCCTCCACGCCCGATCTCGGCAAGGCCGAGGGCCGCTGTCGGCCGGACGAGGCAGGCTCCTCCTTCGAAGTGCAGGTGAAGGGCCTGAAGGACCGTATCGGCACCCTCAAGCTGGAGGTCTACCCGGCCAACAACACAGACTTCCTCGCCGACGACAACGTGCTGGTGAGCGCGGGCAAGACCTTCCGCCGCGTCGAGGTGCCGGTCCCCGCCAGCGGCCCGGTGCGCCTGTGCGTACGCGTGCCCGGCCCCGGCGACTACGCGGTGAGCCTGCTCCACGACCGGGACGGCAACCGCAAGTTCGGCTGGCGCATCGACGGCATCGGTTTTGCGGGCAATCCCCGGCTCGGCTTCAGCAAGCCGAGCGCCGAGAAGGCCAGCGCGTCGGTCGGCAGCGGGCCGAAGACGATCTCCATCGTGATGAACTACCGTCGCGGGCTGGGCGTAGCTCCGCTGGCATCGAAGTAAGGGGCCAAAGCATGAGGATCGTGGACGTCTGCGCCTTCTACACGCCCAAGGGCGGCGGCGTGCGCACCTATGTGGAGCAGAAGCTGCGCATCGGCGCGGCGCTGGGCCACGAGATCATCATCCTCGCACCGGGGGACGAGGACGCGGTGATCGAGCGCGGCCCCAATGCCCGCATCATCACCCTGAAGAACCCGCGCTTCCCGCTCGACCGCAAGTACTGGTACTTCGCCTCGGCGCCACAGCTTCACGCCGCGCTCGACGAACTGCAGCCGGACTTCGTCGAGGCCGCCTCACCCTGGCGCAGCGCGCGTCTCGTCGCCGACTGGGCGGGCGATGCGCCGCGCAGCATGATCATGCATGCCGATCCGCTTTCCGCCTATGCCTACCGCTGGTTCGGACAGGTGTTTGCGCGGCGAACGATCGACTGGCAGTTTTCGGTCTATTGGGACCACTTGCGCCGCCACAGCCGCAGCTTCGACCATGTCGTCTGCGCCAATTCCAGCCTGACGCGGCGGCTGGCGGACGGGGGCGTCGCCAATACGGTGACGGTGCCGATGGGCGTGCAGCCCGGCCGCTTCTCCCCGCAGAACCGCGATCCGGCCCTGCGCGCGCAGTTGCTGGCCGCCTGCGACCTGCCCGAAGACGCGCGCCTGCTGCTGGGCGTCGGCCGACTGGCGGCGGAAAAGCGCTGGCCCCTGGTGCTGGACGCGGTGGCCTCGGTCTCGCGCGACCGGCCGGTCGGCTTCGTGCTGTTCGGCGAGGGGCGCGAGCAGCGCACCGTGCTCAAACACATAGCCGGCAATCCGCACGTCCGCCTCTTCGAGCCCGAGCGCAATCCGGACACTTTCGCCCGGGTCATCGCCAGCGCCGACGCGCTCGTTCACGGCAGCGAGGCGGAGACTTTCTGCATGGTCGCCGCCGAAGCCCGCGCCAGCGGCGTGCCGATCGTGGTCCCGGACGAGGGCGGCGCGGTCGACCATGCCGCGAACGGCGGCGGCCTCACGTACACCGCCTGCGACCCGGCTGCAGCGGCGCGCGCCATCGTCGAGGTGCTGTTTGAGCGCGAGCATTACCCGCAAGCCGCCCGCACCAGCGACGATCACTTCGCCGACCTCTTTGCCCTCTACGAGACGAGCGTGCGGCGCGAGCGGCGCGCAGCCTGAGAGGGAAGGTTACTGCCCGTCACAGCCCTTTACGATGAGGGTGGTCAGTTCACCCGGCGACGATGCTTGCCGCCGTAAGTCTTGCCACAGTAATCGTCGAGTTCGCGCATTTCGGTCGCGGCGGCGGCGGCCATCGCGGCGGTGCAGGGCAGGTTCTTTTCGCCGGTAGCGATTCGCGCCTCGACCCGGTCGCGCAGTTCCTCGATGTCGGCACGCGACAGCACGTTCTTTTCACGCAGATAGCAGATCAGGCTTTGCAGCAGGATCATGGCCTTTTCACCTGAATCGACTTCACTGTTCTCGATCATCACATCCCGTCCTCTCAAGCGGCCGTTCGGCCGACATTGAAGACAGGATGATACAACCACGAAACAATGTCCAGCGCATCAAAAGAGCAGTATTCTGCTGTCGCAAACGATTGTGCGCCGCAATATTCGCAAAGGCCGGCGGATCAGTCTTCCAGCGCGGCAACCTCCTGCCTGAGCAGTGCGGAAAGGCGGGCATGCAGCGTCTCGTGATCGCTGTCGGGCGAGAGTTCGCGCAGCGCGACCATGCCCCACGACATGGCGATCATGAAGTCCGCCACGGTAGCATGGCGCTGCGCCGTTGCAGCAGGTGCCAGCGACCCCAGTGCTGCGCCAAGACTGTCGCGAAGCCGCATGTCGACCTTGGTGTGCATCTGGTTGATCGCCGGGTTGCGGCCTGCTTCGGCAAGCAGTTCGCACATGAGCCGGCGGTCGTCGCAGTCCGGCTCCTCGAACCCGACGCGCTCGATCCATGCGAGAATGGCATCGCGATCATTGGCTGCAACGGCGGCGCTCAGCGTCTCTTCATCGAGCCAAGCCGTAATCTCCGTTTCGCAGATGGCGGCGATGATCGCCTCCTTGTTCGCGAAGTCGCGGTAGATTTGCCCTACGGCGATGCCCGAGGCGGCCGCGATCTGCGCCATTCCGGTCTGATGGAACCCTTGGTCGACAAAAAGGTTACGCGCGGTGTCGAGAAGGTGTTTTCGACGTGCGGCCGACTTGGCGGCTCGGGGGCGATCCAGTGCAGTCTCGTTGGTCATTTCCCTGTCCGGCTTGCTTTTTATGCTGCGACGCAATACCAGTCGCGCGAATCATGAGTGAACGCTCACTCACGCTTTAACCCTCTTGGCGGATTAACTCCATGAAAAAGATCGCTCCGGCCCTAGTGCTGATTCTCTCCGCCTGTGGAGGAGGACAGGAGCAGCCTCCGGCAGGACCGCCCGAGGTCGGCGTGGTCACCGTGCGCGAGCAGTCCGTCACGCTCAGCAATGAACTGCCGGCGCGTACCAGCGCTTACGAGAGTTCGGATGTGCGCCCGCAGGTCAATGGCCTGATCGTTGCGCGGCTGTTCACCGAGGGCGACCAGGTGAGGGCCGGTCAGCCGCTCTATCGCATCGACGGTGCGCCCTATGAAGCGGCAGCGGCGAATGCGCGTGCGGCGCTGGCCCGCTCGCGCGCAGCGATCGCATCGAGCGAGGCGCTAGCCCGCCGCTATGGTGAACTGGTCAAGATCAACGCGATCTCGCGGCAGGACTACGAGAACGCGGTGACCACCGCGCAGCAGGCGCGCGCGGACGTTTCGGCGCAGCAGGCGCTTTTGCGTTCCGCCGAGATCGACCTTGCGCGCACGACCATCCGTGCGCCGATTTCCGGCCGGATCGGTCGCTCGACTTACACCACAGGTGCGCTCGTCTCGGCCTCGCAGACCGATGCGCTGACCACGATCCAGCGGCTCGATCCGATCTTCGTCGACATCCAGCAGTCCAGCGCCGACGTCCTGCGCCTGCGTCAGCAGCTTCTCGCCGGAGACCTGACGAGCGCCAGCGGCAATGTCGCGGTGAAGCTGAAGCTGGAAGACGGCAGCACCTACCCGCAGGAAGGCGTGCTCAAGTTCACCGACGTGACCGTAGATCCGACGACCGGCAGCCAGATCATCCGCGCGCAGTTCCCCAACCCCAAGGGCTTGCTGCTCCCCGGCATGTACGTGCGCGCAGAGTTCGCGCAGGCGACCAAGGCGAATGGCCTGCTGGTCCCACAAGTCGCCGTGTCGCGTGACGAGAAGGGCAATCCCACCGTCCTCGTCATCGGTGCGCAGAACAAGCTGGAGATGCGTCCGATCACCGCCCCGCGTACCGTCGGCGACAACTGGCTGGTCACTTCCGGTCTCAAGGCGGGTGACAAGGTCGTCGTCGACGGCGCGCAGATGCTGCGTCCGGGCGTGCCGGTGAAGCCGGTCGCACCCCAAGGGCAGGCCCAGCAGGGCGGCAAGCCCGCTGGTGGGCAGCCCGCCGCTCCTGCCAACAAGGGGCAGTAAGCCGCCATGTCACGCTATTTCATCGACAGGCCCATCTTCGCATGGGTCATCGCCATCGTTCTGATGATGGCGGGCATCATCGCCATCCGCAGCTTGCCCGTGGCCCAGTTCCCCGAGATCGCACCGCCCACGGTCTCGATCTCCGCGACTTATCCCGGCGCCGATGCCGAGACGCTCGAGCGTACGACGACGCAGATCATCGAGCAGCAGCTCAAGGGCATCGACAACCTGCGCTACTTCTCGGCCGCGTCCTCCTCGGCGGGCACGGTGACGATCACCCTGACCTTCGAGCAGGGCACCGATCCCGACATCGCGCAGGTGCAGGTCCAGAACAAGCTGCAGGCCGCCACGCCGCTGCTGCCGCAGGAAGTGCAGCGCCAGGGCGTGCAGGTGCAGAAGTCGGCAGCGAGCTTCCTGCTCGTCACCGCCATCTATTCCGAGGACGGCAGCCACTCAGCCACCGACCTTGCCGACTACCTCGTCAGCCAGGTGCAGGACCCGGTCAGCCGCATCAACGGCGTGGGTGAACTGCAGATCTTCGGCACCCAGTACGCCATGCGCATCTGGGTCGATCCGCTCAAGCTGCGCAGCTACGACCTGACCATCGCCGATGTCACCACCGCGATCTCCGCCCAGAATGCGCAAGTTTCGGCGGGTCAGATCGGCGCTCTGCCGGCGCCCAAGGAGCAGATGCTCAACGCTACCGTCTCGGTTCAGTCGCGCCTGCAGACGCCCGAGGAATTCGGCAACATCCGCCTGCGCTCGACCCAGGGCGGCGCGACCGTGCGCCTGCGCGACGTCGCCCGCGTCGAACTCGGCGCGGAGCTCTACGGTTTCGATACCCAGTTCAATGGCAAGCCCGCATCGGGCTTCGGCGTTCGCCTCGCCTCCGGCGCCAACGCGCTCGACACCGTCGATGCGGTCAAGGCCGAAGTGCAGAAGATCGCCAAGAACTTCCCGTCGGATGTGAAGGTGGCCTTCCCCTACGACTCGACGCCGTTCGTGCGGCTGTCGATCGAGCAGGTGGTGCACACCCTCGTCGAGGCGGTGGTGCTCGTGTTCCTCGTCATGTTCCTGTTCCTGCAGAACTGGCGCGCGACGCTGATCCCGACGATCGCGGTGCCGGTGGTGCTGCTCGGCACCTTCGGCGTGATGTCGGTGCTCGGCTACTCGATCAACACCTTGACCCTCTTCGGCATGGTGCTCGCCATCGGCCTGCTGGTCGATGACGCTATCGTCGTCGTCGAGAACGTCGAGCGACTGATCCAGGAAGAGCATCTTTCCCCCAAGCAGGCGGCGCGCAAGTCGATGGACGAAATCAGCGGCGCGCTGGTCGGCATCGGCATGGTGCTGTCGGCGGTGTTCCTGCCGATGGCGTTCTTCGGCGGATCGACTGGCGTGATCTATCGTCAGTTTTCGATCACCATCGTCTCGTCGATGGCGCTCTCGGTCATGGTCGCGTTGATCCTGACGCCGGCGCTTTGCGCCACCATCCTCAAGCCGCACCGGAACGACGAGCATCAGGGCAAGGGGCTGCTGGCGCGCTTCTTCCGCTGGTTCAACGACAAGTTCGACCGCGGCACCGAGAAGTACCGGGGCGGCGTACGTCGCACCGCCAATGGTTGGAAGCGCTCTGGCCTCGTCTACCTGCTGATCGTGGGCTGCATGGTGTTCCTGTTCACGCGCCTGCCCGGCGGCTTCCTGCCGGACGAGGACCAGGGCGTGGTCATCGCGCTCGTCCAGGGGCCTTCGGGCGGAACCCTGCCGCGCACGCAGAAGGGCCTCGATCTCGTCAACAAGCACTTCCTCGAGGATGAGAAGGCGAACGTCGTATCGGTGTTCACGATCAACGGTTTCTCCTTCTCCGGTCAGGGCCAGAATGCAGGCATGGCCTTCGTGATGCTGCGTGACTGGAAGGATAGAGGCGGGGCGGAGAACCGCGCACCGGCGATCGTCGGGCGCGCGATGGGGGCTTTCTCCAAGTACCGTGACGCGATGATCTTCGCGCTGACCCCGCCTGCGGTGCAGGAACTGGGCAACGCCACCGGCTTCGACATGTGGCTGGTCGACGAGACCAACATGGGTCACGACAAGCTGCTGGCAGCGCGCAACCAGCTGCTCGGCATGGCGTCGCAGGACAAGCGCGTGGCGCAGGTCCGTCCGGTCAGCCTCGACGATGCGGCGCAGCTCGACGTCAAGATCGACCAGGACAAGGCGGCTGCGCTTGGCCTTGACCTTGCCGCGATCAATTCCGAGATCGGCACCGCCTGGGGTGGTTCCTACGTCAACGACTTCCTCGACCGTGGCCGTACCAAGCGCGTCTATATCCAGGCGGACCAGCAGTATCGCTCTTCGCCAGAGGCTCTTTCGAACCTCTACGTACGAGGCACCAGCGGCCAGATGGCGCCGTTCAGTGCTTTCTCCGAGCTGTCGTGGAAGAAGGCGCCGGTGATTCTCACGCGCTACAATGGCCGTCCCGCCATGCAGCTTCAGGGCGCGCCGGGCCAGGGCCTGAGCACCGGCGGCGCGATGCAGGCGATCGAGGAGATGCAGCAGAAGCTGCCCGCAGGCACCGGCATCGAATGGACCGGCCTGTCCTACGAGGAGCGCCTTTCGGGCGGTCAGGCGCCGATGCTCTATGCATTGTCGCTGGCGATCGTATTCCTGTGCCTTGCGGCTCTGTACGAGAGCTGGTCGGTGCCGATCGCGGTCATGCTGGTGGTGCCGCTGGGCGTCGTCGGCGCGCTGTTCGCCGCCTGGCTTACGGGGCTCGGCAACGACATCTACCTGCAGGTCGGCCTGATCACCACGATCGGCGTCTCGGCCAAGAACGCGATCCTCATCGTCGAGTTCGCGGAGGAGCGCGTACAGTCCGGCATGAACGCCTTCGACGCGGCGATGGAAGCGGCAAGGCTGCGTCTTCGTCCGATCCTGATGACCTCGCTGGCCTTCGTCTTCGGCGTGCTGCCGCTGGCAGTCTCGACCGGCGCGGGTGCGGGCGGCCAGAACGCCATCGGCCGTGCGGTGGTGGGCGGCATGCTCTCCGCCACGATCTTCGCGATCTTCTTCGTGCCGATGTTCTTCGTGGTCGTCGCTCGCCTGTTCAAGCACGGGCAGACCGACCGCAAGCCGACGAACACCGACGATGAGCCTCACGCTGACGGCGCCCACGGCGCGGCACCGCAGGAAAGCTGAACATGAAAAAGTCGATCCTCATCCTGCTCGCCGGCACCACGCTGCTCGCCGGGTGCAACCTTGCCCCCAAGTACGAGCGACCGGCGGGCGCCGTCCCGGTGGCGCTGCCGCAAGGCGGCGTCTATCCGGCCGCCCCGACCGATGCGCAGGACGTATCGCGCATCGGCTGGCGGGACTTCTTCCTCGACGACAGGCTGCGGCAGGTCATCGAGGCGGGCCTTGCCAACAACCGAGATCTGCGGATCGCGGCGGGCAACGTCCAGCAGGCGCGGGCGCAGTACCGCGTCCAGCGCGCCGACCGGTTGCCCACGGTCAATGCCACCGGCACCGCGACTTACACCAACAACCTGATGGGCGCGGGCGCGGCCGGTGGTACGGGTGGCAGCTCGGACATCGAGATCTATCAGGCGACCGTGGGTCTTTCGGCTTTCGAGCTCGACCTGTTCGGCCGTGTCCGCAACCTGTCGCGCGCCGCGCAGGAGCAGTACTTCGCCAGCGAGGAAGCCCAGCGTTCGACACGCATCAGCCTCATCGCCGAGATCGCCAATGCCTGGCTGACGATGGCCTCGGACAGCGAGCAGCTGCGCCTCTCGCGTGAGACGGCGAAGGCGTTCGAGAAGACGCTGGACCTCACCCGCGCGCAGTTCCGCATCGGCACCGGCTCGGAACTGGAAGTGCGTCAGGCGGAGACCAGCTACCAGAGTGCCGTCAACGACATCGCCGCGCTGGAAACCAGCGTGGCGCGGGATCAGAACGCGCTCAACCTGCTGGTCGGCACCACCGTCGCGGCGGAACAGCTGCCCACCGGCTTCGGCACCGAGCCGATGACCCGTGACGCACTGCCGGGTGACGTGTCCTCCGAAGTCCTGCTGCGCCGCCCCGACGTGCTGCAGGCCGAACACCAGCTGATCGCCGAGAACGCGAACATCGGCGCCGCGCGCGCGGCGTTCTTCCCGACGATCTCGCTGACCGGCACGCTCGGCACGCTGAGCACCGCGCTCGGCGGCCTGTTCAAGGACGGCAGCTACACTTACACCGGCTCGCCCAGCGCCTCGCTGCCGCTGTTCGACTTCGGCCGCCGCTCGGGCAATCTCGAATATGCCAAGGCCTCGCAGAAGGTGGCCGTCGCGACTTACGAGAAGGCGGTCCAGACTGCGTTCAAGGAAGTCTCCGACGCGCTTGCCCAGCGTGGTCGCATCGGTGATCAGATCCGTGCGCAGACCACGCGCGCCGAGGCTGCGGGCGTGGCGGCGAAGCTGTCCGACGCGCGGTTCCGTTCGGGCGTGGATTCGTTCCTGACCACGCTCGACGCGCAGCGCACCGCCTACGGGGCCGAGCAGGCGCTGGTCACCACGCGGCTGACGCAGGCCAGCAATCTGGTGGAGCTATATCGCTCGCTGGGCGGCGGCCTGGAGGAAACCACCCCGGTCGGCGGCGAACAGCCCGCCCGTTAACCCCTTGGTCCCGGTGAGAGCCGGGATCGCGGACGGTCCTTGCGCACCACCCCACCGAGCCGGTGTGCGAGGGCCGTCCGTGCCCGCTGGGCATGACGAAGTGTGTCGATCGTCCCGATTTTGCGCCTTAGGCACTCGACAGGCGCGCCCGAACCGTGTTGTGGGAGCAGCGAATCCTATCGCCTCGACGATGGGATCGCACGCTGACTTTGGCCACTGACCACGGGACGAACACATGGACGAGACGCTGCGCCGCGCCGCACTTGATTACCACCGCCTGCCTCGGCCCGGCAAGCTGACCATCGAACCGACCAAGCGCATGGTGAACCAGCGCGACCTCGCGCTGGCCTATTCGCCCGGCGTCGCCGTGCCCTGCATGGAAATCGCCGAAGATCCCGCCAAGGCGCTGGACTATACCGCGCGCGGCAACCTCGTCGCGGTGATCTCGAACGGCACCGCCGTGCTCGGCCTTGGCGCGATCGGCGCGCTGGCCTCGAAGCCGGTGATGGAAGGCAAGGCCGTCCTGTTCAAGAAGTTCGCCGACATCGACGTGTTCGACATCGAGGTCGACACCACCGACGCCGACAAGTTCATCGAGGCGGTGGCACTGCTGGAGCCGACCTTCGGCGGCATCAACCTTGAGGACATCAAGGCGCCCGAGTGCTTCTACATCGAGGCCGAGCTGAAGAAGCGCATGAACATCCCGGTGTTCCATGACGACCAGCACGGCACCGCGATCGTCGTCGCCGCCGCCGTGCGCAATGCGCTGGTGCTGCAGGGCCGCACGCTGGCCGATGCCAAGCTGGTCACCTCGGGCGCGGGCGCGGCGGCGCTGGCCTGCGTCGATCTGCTCGTCTCGATGGGCCTGCCGATCGAGAACGTGACGCTGACCGACAAGGACGGCGTGATCCATTCCGGCCGCGAGGGCATGTTGCCCAACATGGCGCGCTATGCCCGCGACACCAACGCGCGTTCGCTGCCCGACGTGTTGCCGGGCGCCACCGTGTTCCTCGGCCTCTCGGCGCCGGGCGTGCTCAAGCCGGAATGGCTGCCGCTGCTGGGCGACAAGCCGCTGATCTTCGCGCTCGCCAACCCCGAGCCGGAAATCCGGCCTGAGGCCGCCCGCGAAGTGCGTCCCGATGCGATCATCGCCACGGGCCGTTCGGACTATCCGAACCAGGTCAACAACGTCCTGTGCTTCCCCTACATCTTCCGCGGCGCGCTGGACGCAGGCGCGACGCAGATCAACGAGGCGATGAAGGCCGCCGCCGCCGAGGCCATCGCCGGTCTGGCGCGCATGCCCGCGCATGACAGCGTCGCGCAGGCCTACGGCGGCCGCAAGCTGGTGTTCGGCCCCGAGTACATCATCCCCACCCCGTTCGACCCGCGCCTGATCGTCGAGATCGCCGGCGCCGTCGCCAAGGCGGCGATGGATTCGGGCGTCGCGACCAAGACGCTCGACATCGCCGAGTACAAGCGGTCGCTGGCGAACATGAACACCCGCTCGGGCCAGCTCATGCTGCCGGTCTACCAGGCCGCGCGCGGGGCGATGAAGCGCGTCGCTTACGGCGAGGGCGAGGACGAACGCGTGCTGCGCGCGGTGCAGGATGCGCTCGACGAAGGCATGGTGCGCCCGACGCTGGTGGGTCGCCGCCGGATTCTGGAGCAGAAGCTGCCCGAACTCGGCCTGTCGTTCCGCCTTGGCGAGCACGTCGATCTCGTCGATCCCGAGACCGACCACGAACTGATGGGCGAACTGGTCGCGGCCTATGGCGCGATCGCCAGCCGCAAGGGCGTGCCGACCGCCGAAGTGCTGCGCCACACCTACCGCCGCCCGACCGTGACCGCCGCGATGCTGCTGCGCACCGGCAAGGTCGATGCGGCGCTGGTCGGCGGCAACTCGGAGTACTGGGGCCAGATCGAGCACGTGTTGCGCATTATCGACCGCGCGCCCGACGTGAAGCGCGTCTATGCGCTGTCGGGCCTGATCCTCGATGCGGGCGTGCTGTTCCTGACCGACACCCACATGGTGCCCGATCCGACGCCTGAGCAGATCGCCGAGATGACCGTGCTGGCGGCGGACGCGGTGCGCCGCTTCGGCCTCGATCCGAAGGTGGCGCTGCTGTCGCACTCGAACTTCGGTTCGTCGAACAGCCCCAGCGCGCGCAAGATGCGCTCGGCGGCGCAGCTGGTGCGCAAGGTCGCGCCGGAACTGCGCGTGGACGGCGAAATGCACGCCGACGCCGCGCTCAGCCAGGCGCTGCGCGAGAAGCTGGTGCCGGATTCGGGCTTCGAGGGCGCGGCGAACCTGCTCGTCATGCCGAACCTCGATGCGGCGAACATCACGCTGACGGCGCTCTCGGCCTCGTCCAGTTCGCCGACCGTCGGCCCGATGCTGCTGGGCCTGTCGCAGCCGATCCACGTGCTGACGCCGGGGGTCACCGCGCGCGGCATCCTGAACCTGACCAGCATCGCGGTCTGCGCTGCCGACGGGCATTGAGTTGAGCCAAATCCTCCCCGTCGCACAGCGATGGGGAGGGGGACCGCCTGCGTAGCAGGTGGTGGAGGGGGTGGACTGCCCCC
>NZ_BAAILP010000272.1:46516-70890 GCF_054589055.1 Novosphingobium sp. 11B
ACAGGTCCGCCTCCGCCGCATGCGGATAGCCCGACAGGATGAAGGCATCGATGCCCTCGGCCTGATAGGCGCGTATCTTCGCCAGCACCTGATCCGGATCGCCGACGATGGCGGCCCCGCAGCCCGAACGTGCGCGGCCGATGCCGGTCCACAGATTCTCTTCCACGAAGCCGTCGCCGCCTGCCGCGCCGCGCAGTTCGGCCTGACGGGTCACCCCGACGCTGGCGGTGTCGAGCGACTTCTGGCGGATCGCCTCGCCCGCCGCATCGTCCAGCTTGGACAGCAGACGATCGGCATAGACGCGCGCCTCGTCCTCGGTCTCGCGCACGATGACGTGAGCGCGGTAGCCGAACTTGAGCGTGCGGCCGTACTTCGCCGCGCGTGCGGTCATGTCCGCGATTGTCTCGCGCACCTTGTCCATCGTGTCGGGCCACATCAGGTAGACGTCGCAACCCTTGGCCGCAGCTTCGCGCGCGTCTTCGGACAGGCCGCCGAAGTAGAGCGGCGGGCACTTGCCCGATACCGTGGTGATGCGCGCGGGCGGCAGGTCGAGGTTGTAGAACTCGCCCTCGTACTTCAGGTGCTCGCCGTTCAGCATGATCTTGAGGATCTGCATCACCTCAAGCGTGCGCTGGTAGCGGGCGCGGCTGTCGAGCTTCTCGCCCGGCAGGTCGGAGGATATGATGTTCACCGTCAGCCGCCCGCCCAGGATGCGGTCGAGCGTGGCGATGCGGCGCGCCAGCTGCGGCGGCCAGTCCTCGCCCATGCGCACCGCCCAGAGCAGGCGGATCTTCTCGACCAGCGGGGCGATGGCGCCCGCGAACATGGTGGTGTCGATGCCCAGCGCATAGCCGGAGGGGAGCAGGATGTTGTCGAACCCGCCCTTTTCGGCCTGCAGCACGATGTTGCGGCAATGCTCCCAGCTGGAGGCCAGCGCCGGATCGGGCTGGCCAAGGAACTCGTAGTCATCGTCGCACAGCGCCGAAAACCAGCTTACCTCACAGGTCTTTTCAGTAGTGCTCACGGCAGGGGCTCTCCTTTCGATGCGACCAGTACCGCGTACCAGCTGGCGCGGGTCCAGCGGACCTTGAGTGCGTCAGTGGCTTCCGCGATCCGGTCGGCCTTTTGTGATCCGACGATGGGGATGATGCGCGCCGGGTGCGCCATGATCCAGCTGTAGGCGGCCGCCGTGCGCGACACGCCGAACTCTTCCGCCGCCTGATCGAGTAGCGCGGCGACTTCCTTGCTGCGGGCGTCTTCCGGCGCGGCGAGACGACCACCGCCCAGCGGGGACCAGGCCAGCACGGCCATGTCCATGGCGATCGCCTGGTCCAGTTCGCCGTTCTCGATTGTGTCGAGACGCAGGGCCGAGATTTCCGGCTGGGTGGAGACGATCGGCAGGCTCACGAACTGCTGCAGCGTGGCGATCTGGCTGGTGGTGAAGTTGGAAACGCCGAAGCTGCGGATCTTGCCCGCCTTATGTGCCGCTTCGACGGCCTTTGCGATTTCCGAAGGGTGCGTAAGGATGTCGGGACGGTGGATCTGCCACAGCTCAACGGTGTCGGTGCCGAGGCGGGTGAGCGAGGCGTCGATGGCCGAGGTCAGGTATTCGGCGCTCGAATCGTAAGGCAGGGGGGGCATGATGCCGCCCTTGGTGGCGATCACCAGCTTCTCGCGCAGGCCCGGTTCGCTGGCGAGCGCCTTGCCCAGCAGCGTTTCCGCATCGCCGAAGCCGCCCTTGCCGTCGAAGCCGTAGATGTCGGCGGTGTCGATGAAGTCGATCCCGGCATCCAGCGCGGCATGGAGCAGGCGCACGGCATCGGAGGCCTCGCCTTCCATGCGCCAGTTGCCCCAGGCGAGGGCGGAGACTTCGATACCGCTCTTGCCAAGCTGGCGGCGGGCGGCCGGGGAGGGGAGGTAGGTCATGGGTGTTCCTGTCAGGAGAGAAGATCGGGATTGATGCGGGCGACCGAGGCACGCTCGATCAGGTCGTGGGGAAGGCGCCGGTGCGTGGCCTGCGCCCCTTCGAGAAGAAGCTGTGTGGCTGCATGCGCCAGTTCGCGAGTGGGCTGGCGGATCGTGGTCAGCTGCGGCCAGACCATCCGCGCGACCATGGTGTCGTCGAAGCCGACCACCGAGAGGTCGTCGGGCACGTTGAGGCCCATGTCGTGCGCGACGGACAGCACGCCCGCCGCCATGTCGTCGTTGCTGGCGAAGATCGCGGTGGGGCGGCGCTTGCCCTTGAGGAACCGCTGCGCCGCGGCGACGCCGCTGTCGAAATCGAACTCGCCCGGAGCGATCAGCGCGGGCTCGAACGGCAGCCCCGCGCGGTCTAGCGCGCGGCGGTAGCCGAACAGGCGCTCCTCTGAGGCCATGTGGTTGGAGTGCCCCTTCACGAAGCCGATGTGGCGATGGCCGCGCGCGATGAGGTAGCTGGTCATGTCGTCCGCCGCCTGCGCATCGTCCATGAAGACCGAGGAGGTCATCGCATGGTTGGTGCCCGGCGAGATGCGCACGAAGGGGATGTCCATGCCCTCCAGCGCCTTCAGCACCGGCACGCAGTCGGTGACGGGAGAGGAGAGGACGATGCCGTCCACATGCGTCTCGGTGACGAGACCGCGCACCTGTTCGCCGACCAGCGGGTCGGCCACGTCCACCGGCTGCGCGAGGAGGCGCGAGCCGTTCTGCTGGCAGGCTTCCCAGCAGCCCATCTGGATCTGGTTCATGTAGTAGGGGCTGTGGTTGTCGTAGATCAGCGCGATCTGGCCCGACTTGGTGCCCGCCAGAATGCGCGCGGCGACGCTCGGCCGGAAGCCGAGTTCCTGCATCGCCTTCTCGACGCGCTCCTTGGTGTCGGTGCTGACGTAGCGGTGCCCGTTCAGCACGCGGCTGACCGTCTTGATCGATACGCCCGCCAGCGCCGAGACGTCCTTGATGTTGGACCGTTCGCTCATGTGCTCTCCCCCGTGCACGACGCAGGCATCCCGCCCCACCGTCCGTCATTGCGAGCGAAGCGAAGCAACCCAGGGCGGCTTGCGCACGCGCTGGATTGCCGCGCCCCTGCGGGGCTCGCAATGACGAGGGAGGGGGGAGGTGTCGTCATGCCTTCAACGATGCGAAGAGAGGCGCGAACTTGCTGCCGGGCAAGTAGAAAACAGGCGGCTGGCCATAGGGCGCGGCAACCGTGTGCGTGCCGGGGGCGAAGTCCTCGCCGGTCCAGAGGTGACGCCACGGTGTGTCGCCGGGCAGGATGACCTCGCGCTGCGTCGCCCCGGCCTCGATGATCGGCGCCACCAGCATGTCGGCACCGTAGAGGTACTGGTCCTGCACGCTGAACAGCGCGTCCTCGAAGTAGTGCAGGAACAGCGGGCGCTGCACGGGCAGACCGGTCGCCACGGCCTCGTCGCTGAGGTGGCGGACATAAGGCGCCAGCGCCTTGTGGACGCGCGACATCGCGGCGAACTGACCGAGGAGTTCCGGGCTGGAATCGATCTGCAGGTTGTCGTCCGGGCGGTTGCCCTCGTGGCTGCGCATCACCGGCGAGAACGCGCCCAGTTCGCACCACCGCATCATCAGGTCCGCCGTGCGCACGTTGCCGTGCAGGCTGGTGTAGCCGCCGACATCGCTGTGCGAATAGGCATTACCGACCAGACCCGCCGAAAGCGCGGCCGTCAGCACGGTGTTGATCCCGTCGTGCCGGGTGAAGTCAACCGACTGGTCGCCCGCCCACAGCAGAGGACAATGCGCCTGCACGCCCGAGAACCCGGCGCGCATGAAGAACACCGCCTCGCCGGTCTTGCCGCGAGAAGCCACGGCGCGCGCGTTCGCTTCGGCCCAGAGGACGGGCCAGCGGTTGTGCATCAGCATCGGGTCGCTGCTGTCGTGGAGGCGCAGATCGACCGGCAGGTACTCGCCGAAGTCCGCCATCCAGCCCGAAAGGCCGAAGTCCAGCATCTCGCGCCCGATCACGCGGTCGGCGAACCAGTCGAGCGCGGCGGGGTTGGTGAAGTCCACCACGCCGCAGTCGAACTCGCCGAAATCGACGAGATAGACCGCGTCCGAGTCCTGCCGCAGCGCGAGATAGCCCAGCGCCTCGGCCTCGGCGTACTGCTTGCCGTCATTGGCGAGGTAGGGGTTCACGTACCCGAGGAAGCGCACGCCTTTCTCCGCCAGCGCGGCGATGCGGGCGGGCAGTTCGGGATAGCGCGCCTCGTTCCACGACCAGTCCCAGAACAGGCGGCGGCCGAAGCTGGTCTGGCGGATGCCGATCCAGTCCTCGCACCACAGGCCGGAGACTTCGGCGCCCGCGTCCATGATCTTCTCAAGGCGCGCGAAGCTGACGTCGCCTTCCTTGAGGCCGACGATGGCGCCGCCGATCGCCCAGTCGGGCAGGGCGGGCTGGCGGCCGAAGCGGCTGGAAAGCGCGCCGACCAGCGCAGGTAGGTCGTCGGCAGCGAAGAATTCGAGGGTGAACGCGCCTTCCCAGACCTCGATCCGGTGGCGGGCGGCATCGGTGAAATCGAGCACCGAATAGGCGCTGCTGCCCAGATGACAGGCCCACAGGCTGGAGGTCAGGAACGTCGGCTGCGGATAATTGGTCCACCAGTAATCGCCGCCGGCCATGCCGTTCTGGTCCATCTTACGGGTCAGCTCGGTGGACTTGTCGCGGCCCACGCCGGGTTCGCTGGTCCAGATCGGGAAGCGGCGGCCCGAGAGGTCGAGGTAGCTCATCTGCTCCCCGCCGCCCCAGACATGCTCGCCCGGCAGCGCGGCCAGATCGACCCAGACGCGGTCGTACGCGGGATCGAGCACCGCGATGTCTAGCGAATCGCCCTTCACCGAAACGCGCAGCATCGGCGCGGCCCCGGCACTGGCCGAAAGGACGATGTCGGCGCCGTCCAGCGCGGCGAAGCCCAGCTCCACACGGCCGGTCGGCGCATCGCTGATGGCGAAGTTGCCGCGCACCATTTCCACTTCAGGAGCGCCGTGCGCCACCGCGAAAGCGGGGCTGTCCGCTGATCCACGCAGAACCGCGCGGCCAGCCAGCAGGCAGGCGAATCCATCTTCCCGAACGTCGAAAGTCAGCGACACGTTTCCAGTCCCATGAGCCATGTTGTTGTTATTCTGCAGCACGCTCGTCGCCGTCGTGCTGTCCCGATATGACAACGCTTGACAGAAATGTTCGACCCAATCAAGAGGGGTGCAACCGACAGGACGACCTGAGGCTCAAACACTCAGGCTCCGCATAAGCAGGAGGGGAAAACATATGATTTCGCACGCCACCATCACGCTTGCGCGCACTGCGCTGGCGCTTTCGGCGTCGGCCGTCGCGCTTGTCGCCGCGACTCCGGCCAGCGCGCAGGTCGACGAGATTATCGTTACCGCGCAGAAGGTTCGCCAGAACGTCCAGGACGTGCCGATCGCCATCAGCGCGGTCACCGGAGAGGCCATGGCCCGCGCCGGCGCCAAGAGCCTGGAAGACATCACCTCGATCGTCCCCTCGGTCACCTTCCGCAAGGGTACGACCAACGCCAACAGCGCGATCGTGATGCGCGGCGTCGGCACGATCAGTTTCTCGGTCGCGGCCGAACCCAGCGTGTCCACCGTTGTCGACGGCATCGTGCTGAGCCGTTCGGGCCAGTCGTTCCTCGACCTCGTCGACTTCGACCGCCTCGAAGTGCTGCGCGGACCGCAGGGTACGCTGTTCGGCAAGAACGCCTCGGCGGGTCTGGTCAACATCGTGTCGAAGGGCGGCACCAGGGACTTCGAGGCCGAGGCCAACGTTTCGGGCACCACCGACGACGAATACCGCGCCAAGATGACCGTCTCCGGCCCGATCTCGGAGAACCTGACCGGCCGCCTCACCGGCTTCTACGGAAACTTCGACGGCAACATCAAGAACACCTACTACGACAAGACCGTCAACGGCTACGAGCACTACGGCGCGCGCGGCCTGATCGACTATAACGGCGAGGGCGGCCGTTTCCGCCTGATCGCGGATTACTTCAAGGCCAACGACGATTGCTGCGCCGAAGTGACCGGCGTGTCGCGCGGCACCGTGATCGACAACGAACTGGGCATCACACCGCAGGGTGAGGACACCCGCGAGGTCAACCAGAACCTCATCACCCGCTCGCTCGACCGCCAGTACAGCCTGACGATGAGCGCGGACATCGATACCTTCGCCGATCACACGCTCTCGATCGTCACCGGCTATCGCAACTGGAAGAACACCGAAATCCGCGACGGCGACTTCCTGCCGCGCGCGATCGCCGCCACCCCGCAGCAGGGCACCATCCCGGCGCAGGCCGCCACTCCGCAGCTGCACGACCGCGGCACCGTCGAGACCGACCAGGTCTCCGCCGAAGTCCGCCTTGCCTCGCCGCAGAACCAGGCGCTGACGTATCAGGTCGGCGGTTTCCTGTGGTATTCCAAGAACACGCAGGACTTCACCCGCAGCGACGTGACCTGCACCACCTCGACCTCGCCGATCGATGCGGCGACGGGCGCGCGGCCGTGCAACCTGGCCGACACCGTCAACACGCACTATGTCTCGGCGACCTCGCGCAGCGACGTCTCGTTCCGCAACTGGGCGCTGTTCGGTCAGGCGACTTACGCCTTCCTGCCGGAACTGCGCCTGACGCTGGGCGGCCGCTACACGCATGACAGCGTGAGCTTCACCCACGTGCGCGGCGCCGCGATCGATGCGGCCACCGGCCTGCCGATGGCGGCTTCGGGCCTGCTGCCTTATGGCGCGGGCGGCACTATCGCCAGCGGCGGCAACGGCACCGATACTTCGCGTGGGAACACCAGCGCCAACAACTTCTCCGGCAAGGCGGTGCTGCAGTACGACGTCATGGACGACGTGATGGTCTACGGCAGCTACACGCGCGGCTACAAGGGCCCGGCGTTCAACGTCTTCTTCAACCACACCGCGCCCAACAACGCCGAACCGATCGATCCCGAGAAGTCGAACAGCTTCGAGGTCGGCTTCAAGAGCCAGTGGTTCGACCGCATCGTGCAGCTGAATGCGGCCGCGTTCCTGGTCGACTACAAGGGCTTCCAGGCGAACAACTTCGTGCTCATCAACGGCGCGACGACCACCAGCCTGACCAACGCCGGTTCGGTGCGCTCGAAGGGCTTCGAGGCCGACCTCACCGTCGCCCCGACCGAGGGCCTGACCTTCCGTGCCAATGCGGCCTATGCCGATGCCAAGGTGCGCAAGTTCAACCCCAACCCGCTGACCAACGCGCCCGACGCGCGTGACGGCACCCGCCTGCCGCTCGCGCCCAAGTTCAGCTACACCATCGGCGCGGACTACGACGTCCCCGTCGGCCCGGTGAAGCTGTACCTGTCGAGCGACTGGCACCATGTCTCGAAGCAGTTCTCGGACCTTGGCGAGAGCGGCGAGATCGACCCCTACGGCATCTGGAACGCCAGCATCGGCGTGTCGGACGCCGAGGACAAGTATCGCCTGACCTTCATGGTCCGCAACATCCTCGACGACAGCTACGTGCTGCTCAACACCACGAACGGCCAGCGCCTGATGATCCCGCGCGACGCGGATCGCTATGCCGGCCTGAACTTGCGGGCGAAGTTCAACTGAGGACGGGCGCAAACGTCCTTCGCTGAATGCTCGCACAAAGAACCCCCGGCGGATCTCCTCCCCGCCGGGGGTTTTTTATTCCTCCCCCAAAGGGGAGGGGGACCATGCGAAGCATGGTGGAGGAGCACAGGTGGTTTGCCGTGAGATCGAAGGGAAGTGCCCTCGCGCGATGGCGCCCCTCCACCACCCTTCGGGTAGTCCCCCTCCCCGTGCCGGGGAGGATGCGCGCCTAACCCCGTGATCCCAGCGAAGGCTGGGACCGCTGGCCTGTTACGGCAAACTATCGTTCAAACGCCCTGTCGAGGGTTGGGTTTTACGCGGCCAGCGGTGCCAGCCTTCGCTGGGATGACGGGGGTGTGCGTGCAGTTAGCGCACGCGGAAATACCCGCTGGCGAGTGCGGGCCATTACGCCGGGGAAATCAACGCAACCGAAGTGAACATCGGGTCGGCGTCGGGAGCGTCCAAGCTGGGACGCAGGGTTTTGTTTTCCGTGAAGCTCTGGCGAGCGGCCGGGTAACTCACGGTGCAGCCCGGCTCGACCTGTATTCCATCGGAAAGTCCCATGTGGCCGTCGTTAGGGTTCGCGTCGTTATCGGCCGAAGGCTATCCGGGATGGCCGTCCCATGCCCAACGACGTGTCGAAGGATCGTATGGACGGCGTTTCCGGTAGCGCAGAGACAGTCCGGGTCTTCGATGGACGCGTGGTTTGCGCGATCGCGGCTGAAACCGCATCCCGGCCCACGACGCCGACCCGATACACCGGAGCAACGTGATCATTCGCCGCTCCGGATGCTGGGCCATATAACCTATTTGGCGATAAATGTCAATCCCGCAGGGCGTCGATCTCGCGGGCAAGGTCCTTGCCGCGCCGTTCGTCGGTGGCGATGCGTTCGAGGACGGCGATGCGCTTGCGCATGGTCTCGACCTCGCGCTCCAGTTCGTGTTCGCGGGCGGTGTGATCGTAGCCGCCGGCCTCGCGGTCCCGCTTGTCGCCCAGCGCGCGGTAGCGCTGGGACTTGAGCCAGGTCACGCAGCCGATGGCGAAAAGAACGACTACGGCAGTCCAGAAACTCATTGCTTGGTCACCTTCACCCTATCGCCGTCGTGCGCGTCCTCGACTCGAAGCGCTTCGATCTGGAGCGCGATGTCGTGGCCGCTGCCGCCGTCGGTGATGATTCTTTCCAACACCCGCACGCGATTTTCAAGCGTGCTGTTTTGCGCTGCGTACTGTGCGGCCTTTTCGGCGGTCGCGCCGACGGTGATCTCCAGCTTGCGCTCGAGGAAGGCCAGGCGGCGCTTGTAGGCGCCCATCAGGATCGCGAAGACAGAGATGATGGTGATGAGGACGGCGCAAAGGCCGAGGAAATCGCCGGGGCTCATTGCGATGCTGCCTTCTGAAGCGGCGCGCGCAGGCTCTCTATCTGCGCGGCGGTCGTGTATCCGGTATCGGTGACGATGGTTTCGAGGCTGGCGGTGCGGCTCTCCAGCGCTTCCAGCCGGGCGCGCAGCTGCGCGTTTTCCTCAGCCAGTCGCGCCCCAGCGGCGTGATCCGTACGCTCGGTCTTGCCGCCCCATTCGTCCTCCAGCGCATAGCCGTGGCGCGCGCGGATCCAGTTGTTGAGCACCCAGCCGCCGGTACAGATGCCGACGATGACGAGGACGAAGTCCGGTCCACCCCATTGCATGGCGGTCTCCTCAGTTGATCTTGGGCTCGGCCGTGCGGGCGCTTTCGACCTCGCGCCGGTCCCGCAGCGCCTCGATCTGGAGGGCGGTGTCATAGCCGCCGTCGGTGATGATCCGCTCCAGCACCCGCACGCGCTCTTCGAGTTCGCGGCTGTGCGAGGCGTATTGCGCGGCCTTTTCTGCGGTCGCCTCGATCTGCAGTTCGGCGAGCTTGCGCTGGTGCTTGGTCCAGATCGCGAAGCCGCCCATGATGAACGGTGCGAGCGGGATCAGCACCCAGATTGCGTCTTCCATGTCGTCGTGTCCCTGTTACCCGGCGCGTGCGCGTCAGCGCAGCGAGTCGATCTCGGCCGCAAGGCGCGAGTTGCTATTGGAATAGTGTGCCTCCATGTCCGCGATCCGGCGGTCCATGTCGGACAAGTCGGTGCGCAGGCGGCTGGAGCTGGACGGCTGGCTGAAATTCAGCCCCCCGCTCGTCAGCCCCTTGCGGGCGCGGCGGCGTTCCATGCGGCGCAGCAGGCGCATTTCCTCGTCCTCGGAATAGAGGCCCATCGGGCGGCTGTCTGCCAGCCAGGCCACGCCGAAGTAGATGGCGATCACGATCGGAAACCCGGCGAACAGCAGCAGCACGGCGCCCAGCCGGATCCACAGCGCATCGACGCCGGTGTAGTCCGCGATCCCCGAGCACACGCCCGAGATCTTGGCGTTCGATTTGTCGAGATAGAATTGTCCGCGAGACATTGCCTGTTTTCCCTTCCCTCGAATGTCTTACTGCTGCTTGTCGGCCATCTGGCGCTTCATCTCCGCGAGTTCCGCGTCGATCGAGTCGCCATCGGCCAAGGCCGCGATTTCCTCGGCGAGCGTCGGCTGGCGGCGGTCGGAGAGGCTCATGGCCTCGGCGCGGCCTTCCGCGTAGTCGACGCGGCGCTCCAGCTGGTCGAACCGGGCCATGGCTTCGTCCACGCGCTCGTTCGCCAGCAGGGTGCGCAGCTTGACCCTGTTTTCCGCGCTCTGCAAGCGGGCCGCGATGGACGACTGGCGGCTGCGGGCCTCGCGCAGGCGGGTCTGCAGCTTCTCGATGTCAGCCTCGTAGGCGCGCAGCGCATCGTCGAGCACCAGGATCTCGGCCGAGAGCTGCTCGGCCATGTCGGCGGCCTTCTTGCGTTCCATCAGCGCGGCGCGGGCAAGGTCCTCGCGGTCCTTGGACAGCGCCAGCTGCGCCTTGTCGTTCCAGTCGGCCTGCAGTTTGTCCAGCTTGCCCACGTGACGGCGCAGTTCCTTCTGGTCCGCGATCGTGCGGGCCGAACTGGTGCGCACTTCCACCAGCGTCTCCTCCATCTCGAGGATGATCAGGCGGATCATCTTGGCCGGGTCTTCGGCCTTGTCGAGCAGGTCGTTGAAGTTGGCGGCGATGATGTCGCGGGTGCGGGAGAAGATGCCCATGGCGGTGGTTCCTGTGGTGAAGCTGCGGCCCGAGGTGAAAGTACCCGTCGTGGCCCGGATGTCATCGGCGTCGAAGCGGTAGGCGCGCCCCGGATTGAAGTGTGCGTTCGGGGCGGGATTCTGGAGCACTTCGATCTCCGCGTCGAGCCTGCTCATGCGAGCGGCGCTCCGCACGAATGCACCGAGGAGGCATGCGCCTCGGGCACCGCGACCTTGTCGGCCAGCGCCACGAGATTGAGTGCGCCCATCGCCAGCATGCTGACGATGATCGCCCAGTCGAGCTTGGTGCGGGCCAGTGTCGAACGCGGGGTGGTGGAGCGTCCCTGGCCGGTGCTGTTCGCAGTGATCGGGAGCATGTCGAAGTTTCCTCTAGTCCTGAACTTGGTCTTGCCGAGGTAATAGCAACCCCCGTGCCAAACTGCGCGAATGGCGGATTTGCGGGATTTCGGTTTCTCCGTGCGAAAGTGCGCGTAAAATGAATTGCCAATGAATGGTAAATTTCGCTAACTTTCAGGAATGGAGCGCGACACCCACTTCATCGGCCAGTCCTCTGCCTTCCTCGATGCGGTCGAGCGGGCCAGCCGTGCCGCCGCCGTGCGCCGTCCGGTCCTCGTCATCGGCGAGCGCGGGACGGGCAAGGAACTGATCGCCCAGCGCCTGCACCACCTCTCGCCGCGCTGGGGTGAGCCGCTGGTGACCCTCAACTGCGCGGCGCTGCCCGAAACGCTGATCGAGGCCGAACTGTTCGGCCACGAGGCGGGCGCGTTCACCGGGGCCACACGGGCCAGGGCAGGGCGGTTCGAGGAGGCGGATCGCGGCACCCTGTTTCTCGACGAACTGGGCAACCTGTCGATGGCGGCGCAGGAGCGCCTGCTGCGCGCGATCGAATATGGCGAGGTCGTGCGTATCGGCTCGTCGCGCGCGGTGACGGTGGACGTGCGCATCGTCGCCGCCACCAACGCCGACCTGCCGCGCATGGCCGCCGAGGGCACCTTTCGCGCCGATCTGCTCGACCGACTGAGCTTCGAGGTCATCACCCTGCCGCCCCTGCGCGCGCGGGAAGGGGACGTCGCGGAACTGGCCGACTACTACGGCCGCCGCATGGCCAGCGAACTGGAGTGGGGTCGCTTCCCCGGCTTCTCGGGCGCCGCGATGGAGGCGCTGGAGGCGCACGAATGGCCCGGCAACGTGCGCGAACTGCGCAATGTGGTCGAGCGCGCGGTCTACCGCTGGGGGGATGAGGCTGCGCCGATCGCGGAAGTGGTGTTCGATCCCTTCGTCAGTGCATGGGGTCTGCGCGCGATGGCGGAGGTGGTGCCTGCGCCGCTGCCCTGCACGGTGGAGCCGGAAATGCCGTTCGAGGCTCCAGCCTCTCTACGTGACGCGGTCGAGGCGCACGAGCGCGGCCTGCTGCTGGCGGCGCTGGAACGCCTGCGCTGGAATCAGCGCAAGGTGGCGAGCGCGCTGGGCCTGACTTACGACCAGTTGCGCCACTGCCTCAAGAAGCACGGGCTGCATCAGGGGCGGGCTTAGGCTCGATATCGGACATTTAATGCTTTGAGGCACGTTGTCGGCGCATGTAGGATGCGGGCATGTCCAAGGCTTCTGCTCCCGTAATCCGCAAGGCTGCCAGCGTTTCGCTGGATGCAGCGCTTCTCGATGAGGCGCGTGCTCTGGATGTGGACGTATCCAGTGCCTGCGAACGGGGGCTTGCCGAACAGGTCGCGGAAACGCGGGCCGATCGCTGGCGGCGGGAAAATGCCGAGGCGATTGCATCTTTCAATGACTATGTCGAGCGCAACGGGTTGCCTCTGGCTCGCTATCGCCCGTTCTAATGGCCAAATTCGATGTGTATCGAATGGCGCATCGTGATGGCTACATGCTTGATTGTCAGGCTGACTTGTTGAGCGACTTCGCGACCAGGTTTGTCGCGCCCTTGTTGCCACTTGCCGAAGCACCGCCTCCGGTTCCGCGTCTAAATCCCGTTTTCGAGATTGAGGGCGTGCGCTGCGTCATGGTGCCTCAACTGGTTACATCGGTGCCGGCGTCGGATTTACGGATTCGGGTGACGTCGCTCCACGAACACGATCTCACGATCGGCAATGCCCTCGACATGCTCATCTCCGGGTACTGACCCTTCTCCCCTTGCATTTTTCCAGAATCGCGACTATCTGGCCGTCATCCCGTAATTGGTGAAACAACGAACGGGCTGGCGCCGGTAGGGGCCGGCGCGAAACCGCGTTGCTCATCACACGGCAAGCACAAACGAAACGGAAGCCAGATTGGTCGATATCGCACGCCTTACCGAAGTCATCGAGCCGGAGGTCGCCGCCCTGGGCTTCGATCTCGTTCGCGTGCGCATTTTCGGCAAGAGCGAAGTCGGTGACGACGAGATCGCGCTCCAGATCATGGCTGAGGACCCGAAGACCGGCCAGCTCGTGCTCGACGACTGCGCGGCGCTGTCGCACCGCATCTCCGACCGCATGGATGCGCTGGAGGAAGCGGGCGAGACGCTGATCGAGGAGGCCTATCGCCTCGAAGTCAGCTCGCCGGGCATCGACCGTCCGCTCACCCGCATCAAGGACTACGCCAACTGGGCGGGCCATGAGGCGAAGATCAACCTGATCAATCCCGTCGAAGGCAACCGCAAGGGCCTGCACGGCGACCTCGTCGGCATCGAGGGTGAGGCAGGAAGCGAAGTGGTCACGCTGGAGGACAAGAAGTCCGGCCGCGTGTCCTTCCCGCTCGCAGACGTTCAGTCGGCAAGGCTGATCCTTACCGACAGGCTCATCGCAGCAAGCCGCCCGCAGGATACCAGCGGCGCGGACGACATTCTTGAGGAACAGGAAGACTAAGCCATGGCCAGTGCGATTTCCGCCAACCGCGCCGAGCTGATCGCGATCGCGAACTCCGTTGCTTCGGAAAAGATGATCGACAAGTCGATCGTCATCGAGGCGATGGAAGAAGCCATCCAGAAGTCGGCCCGCAACCGCTACGGCGCCGAGAACGACATCCGCGCGAAGCTCGATCCGCGTACCGGCGACTTGCGCCTGTGGCGCGTCGTCGAAGTCGTGGAAGAGGTCGAGGACTACTTCAAGCAGGTCGATCTCAAGCAGGCCGAGAAGCTCCAGAAGGGCGCTGCGCTGGGCGACTTCATCGTCGATCCGCTGCCTCCGGTAGACCTCGGCCGCATCGACGCGCAGTCGGCCAAGCAGGTGATCTTCCAGAAGGTCCGCGACGCAGAGCGTGACCGTCAGTACGAAGAGTTCAAGGACCGCGCCGGCGAAGTCATCACCGGCGTCATCAAGTCGGTCGAGTTCGGCCACGTGATCGTCAACCTTGGCCGCGCCGAGGGCGTGATCCGCCGCGACCAGCAGATCCCCCGCGAAGCCGCCCGCGTCGGCGAGCGCGTGCGGGCGCTGGTCCTGCGCGTCGAGCGCCAGAACCGCGGCCCGCAGATCTTCCTCAGCCGCGCGCACCCGGACTTCATGAAGCGCCTGTTCGCGCAGGAAGTCCCGGAAATTTACGACGGCGTGATCGAGATCAAGGCCGCTGCCCGCGATCCGGGCTCGCGCGCCAAGATCGGCGTCATCAGCAACGACAGCTCGATCGATCCGGTCGGCGCCTGCGTCGGCATGAAGGGCAGCCGCGTGCAGGCGGTCGTGCAGGAAATGCAGGGCGAGAAGATCGACATCATCCCCTGGAGCGAGGACACCGCGACGTTCGTGGTCAACGCGCTGCAGCCCGCGACCGTCAGCCGCGTCGTCATCGACGAGGAAGAAAGCCGCATCGAAGTCGTGGTGCCTGACGACCAGCTGTCGCTGGCAATCGGTCGTCGCGGCCAGAACGTTCGCCTCGCCTCGCAGCTGACCGGCTCGCAGATCGACATCATGACCGAGGCGGAATCCTCGGAGAAGCGCCAGAAGGAATTCGTCGAGCGCTCGAAGATGTTCGAGGAAGAGCTGGACGTCGACGAGACGCTCTCGCAGCTGCTGGTCGCCGAAGGCTTCAGCGAGCTGGAAGAAGTCGCCTATATCGATGCCGCCGAACTGGCGAACATCGAAGGCTTCGACGAAGAGCTGGCCGAAGAACTGCAGAACCGTGCGCAGGAAGCGCTCGATCGCCGCGAGGAAGCCAACCGCGAAGCCCGCCGTGCGCTGGGCGTCGAGGATGCGCTGGCAGAACTGCCGCACCTCACCGAAGCGATGCTGGTCGTGCTCGGCAAGGGCGGCATCAAGACGCTCGACGACCTCGCCGACCTCGCGACCGACGAACTCATCGCCAAGAAGCGCACCGAACAGCGTCGCCGCGACGGTTCGGTGAACAAGCGCTCGGGCCGCGACGAGGACAAGGGCGGCGTGCTCGGTGAGTACGGCCTGACCGAAGAGCAGGGCAACGAAATCATCATGGCCGCGCGCGCTCACTGGTTCGAAGACGAACCGCAGACCGAGGAGGCCGCCGATGCGGAATCCTCGCAATGAGCGCGTAAGCTCCGACATTGACGGCAATTCGGCGGAGAGGACCTGCATCCTCTCCGGCGAGAAGGCTGTGCGCGGGGAGTTCATCCGTCTGGCGATCTCGCCGGACGGTCTGGTGCTCCCCGACGTCCACGCGCGTGCCCCCGGGCGCGGCGCGTGGATCGGCGTTTCTCGCGAGACCCTTGAAATCGCGGTGTCGAAGAACAAACTTAAGGGAGCACTGGCGCGCGCTTACAAAGGCGCGGCCATTACCATCCCCGACGACCTGGCGGATCGGATCGAGGCTGCGCTGTCCCGCGCGCTTACCGACCGGCTGGGCCTCGAACTGAAATCGGGCAGGCTGCTCATGGGCTCGGACCGCATCGCGCAGAACGCGCGTGAGGGCCGGGTCGAATGGCTTGCCCATGCCGCCGACGCGCGCGAGGACGGATCGCGCAAGCTGGACCAGGCCTGGCGGGTCGGGTCCGAGGCGGAAGGAACTGGTCTGCGAGGCGTCACCTTGCCTCTGGACCGGGACACGTTGTCTGTGGCATTGGGCCGCGACAACGTCGTTCACCTGGCGCTGAACGATCGCGGAGCGGCTGACCGAGTCGAAACGCTGCTAAAGCGCCTCCTGCATTTCCAAGGGCAGGTCATCAGCCGGGAGGCCTCGAACGGGGACGACGGCCAAAGTGACTTACACAGGCCCGGCATGGATGACACTGACGGAGCGGCCCAGGCCGACTCCGTGACGACGAATTGAGCGAAGGGCGAAGACGAGAAATATGAGCGAGACCGACAACAAACCGACCCTGGGCCGCAAGCCGCTTGGGCTTAAGCGCTCAGTGGAAGCGGGTGAGGTCAAGCAGACCTTCAGCCACGGCCGCACCAACAAGGTGGTGGTCGAGGTGAAGCGCCGCAAGCTGATGCCGGGCGGCAAGCCCGAAGGCGAAGCGACTCCGGCGCCCGCCGCTGCTCCGGCACCTGCTCCGCAGGCTGCAGCACCGCGTCCTGCGGCTCCGCCCCCGCCGCCCGTCCGTCGCCCAGCGCCCTCGAACGAAACGCCGCAGGAGCGCGTCGCCCGCATGCAGCGCGAGGCTGAGGAAGCTCGCATGCAGATGCTCGAGGAGGCGACCCGCCGCGAGCAGGAACAGCGTCAGCGCGCCATCGACGAAGAAAAGCAGCGCGTCGAAGCCAATCGCCGCGCCGAAGAGGAAGCGGCTGCCGCAGCCGCCGCAACGGCCGAGCCCGTCAAGGCGCCCGAGCCTGTCGCTGCGCCCGAACCCGCACCAGCGCCCATCGCAGCCGAGACCCCGGCCGTCGTCGAAGCTCCGGCTGCTGCCGAGGCTCCCGCACCGGTGGCGCAAGCGCCTGCGCAGGCTCCTGTCGCCAAGGCCGCTGCACCTGCCCCGGCTCCCGCGCCGGTCGCAACTCCGGCTCCGGCCGCGCGTCGCTTCACCCCGGTGCAGCGCCCCGAGCCGCGCCGTGCCGAACCGACCGCGCCTGCGGCCTCGACCTCGGGCGGTGGCAATACCGCTGGTGGCACTGCCGCGCGCGCGCCGCTCGGCGCCAAGAAGGGCCCGGCAACCCCGGCCCGCCCGGCGGCAAGCTCGCAGAACGACCGCAATGCCAAGGGCGGCGATCGTCGCCAGGCCGGCAAGCTGACCGTCAACCGTGCGCTCAACGACGACGAGGGCGCACGCGCCCGTTCGCTCGCCGCGCTCAAGCGCGCGCGCGAGAAGGAGCGTCGTTCCAGCTACAGCGGCCGTTCGCAGCCGCGCGAGAAGCAGGTTCGCGACGTCATCGTGCCTGAGGCGATCACCGTCGCCGAACTGGCGAACCGCATGGCCGAAAAGGCGGCGGACCTCGTCAAGTCGATGTTCAAGATGGGCATGATGGTCACCGTCAACCAGACGATCGACCAGGATACGGCGGAGCTGCTGGTCGAGGAATTTGGCCACAACGTCCAGCGCGTGTCGGAAAGCGACATCGACATCGACCACACCGTCGACGTCGATCCCGAGGACACGCTGAAGGCGCGCCCCCCGGTCGTCACGATCATGGGCCACGTCGACCACGGCAAGACCTCGCTGCTCGACGCGCTGCGCGGCACCGACGTCGTGCGCGGCGAGGCGGGCGGCATCACCCAGCACATGGGCGCCTACCAGATCAAGACCAAGGGCGGCGACTTCGTCACCTTCCTCGACACCCCCGGCCACGCCGCCTTCACGCAGATGCGTATGCGCGGTGCCAACGTCACGGACATCGTGGTGCTGGTGGTCGCGGCCGACGACGGCATCATGCCGCAGACGGTCGAGGCCATCAATCACACCAAGGCCGCCGGCGTGCCGATGATCGTCGCGATCAACAAGTGCGACAAGCCCGAAGCGAACCCGCAGAAGGTGCGTGAGCGTCTGCTCGAACACTCGATCGTGGTCGAGGAAATGTCGGGTGACGTGCAGGACGTCGAAGTCTCGGCCAAGACCGGCAAGGGTCTGGACGAGCTGATCGAGAAGATCCTGCTCCAGGCCGAACTGATGGAACTGAAGGCCAACCCGGACCGCATGGCCGAAGCCACCGTGATCGAAGCCAAGCTCGACAAGGGCAAGGGTCCGCTCGCGACGGTGCTGGTCAACCGTGGCACGCTCAAGGTCGGCGACATCCTCGTCGTCGGCACCGAGAGCGGCCGCGTGCGCGCCATGCTCGACGACAAGGGGCGTCAGCTCAAGGTCGCTCCGCCCGCGATGCCGGTGGAAGTGCTGGGTATCGGCGGCGTGCCGATGGCCGGTGACATGCTCACCGTGGTCGAGAGCGAAAGCCGCGCGCGCGAGGTTTCGGCCTGGCGTCAGGAGCAGGCGACCGCCAAGCGCACCGCGATGGCGCCCGCCAGCCTCGACACGATGTTCTCGGCTCTGGCCGACAAGCAGAAGGTCATCGAGTACCCGGTGGTCATCAAGGCGGACGTGCAGGGTTCGGTCGAGGCGATCAACGCCGCGCTCCACGCCCTCTCGAACGACGAGATCAAGGTTCGCATCCTGAACTCGGGCGTCGGCGCGATCACCGAGACCGACGTGTCGCTGGCGGCTGCCAGCGGTGCGCCGATCGTCGGCTTCAACGTCCGTCCGAACGCCAAGGCGCGCGAACTGGTCGAGCGTACCAAGACGCCGATGATGTACTACGACGTCATCTACGAGCTGACCGCAGAGGTCGCGAAGCAGATGGCGGGCATCTGGGGGCCGGAGCGCATCGAAACCGTCGTCGGCCGCGCCGAGGTCAAGCAGGTCTTCCCGGCCGGCAAGCGCGACAAGGCAGCGGGTCTGCTGGTGGTCGAGGGCTACATCCGCAAGGGTCTCAGCGCGCGTCTCACCCGCAACGACGTCATCGTTTCGGCGACGACGATCTCCTCGCTGCGCCGCTTCAAGGACGACGTCGACGAAGTGCGCGCCGGTCTGGAATGCGGCGTTGTGCTGGCCGATACGAACGACATCAAGGCGGGCGACCACCTCGAAGTCTTCGAAGTCAGCCACCGCGAGCGTACCGTCGGCTAAGGCTCGATCTTACATCAACGCTGATCGATGCGGCCATCGTCGGAGAGACCCGGCGGTGGCCGCTTTCGTTTGCCGGGATTTAATCGGGAGCGGATGCGCATCGCGCCTATACCACGTCGGTCGCAACTGGCGGCGGAAAGGCAGGTGATGCGGATGGATTTGCAGACGACGGTAACACTGGTTCTGGGCGTAGCGACATTGATCGTCGCGCTCGTGACCCTGACGATCAAGCTGATCGAACTGGGGCGTAAATAACCGGTGAGGAGGTCGGCGCTGCAACGTCGGCCTCCGATATGCCCAGCCTCCAAAATGGAAAGAGCCCGGACGCTGCAACGTCCGGGCTCGGCAGGCTGAATGGACATTCAAACCACGGTAACGGCCGTAAATTACATCGCTCCACGCCCCCTTGCAAGGGCGCGCCTTCCGGGCCTTGCGGAACTTTAACCGGGCGCATCAATCGTGGTAGGCGAGGTCGGCCTTCATCAATCTTCGGAAACATTCAAGATGACCCGCTACTGCGCCTTCTTCGCCTCGATCAACGTGGGCGGTAACCGCCTGACCATGGCGGACTTGCGCTATGCCTTCGAGCGCGAGGAGTTCGAGAACGTCGAAACCGTCGTCGCCAGCGGCAACGTCCTGTTCGATTTTGACGAGCGGCCTACCGACGGGCTGGAAGACCTGTTCGCGCACATGATGCTCGACCGCTTCGACATGAACACCTTTGCCGCCGTGCGCAACGCCGGGGAAGTACGCTCGGCGGTGGAGGACAATCCGTTCACCGGAATCGGACAGGACCATTACGTCCACACGCTGTTCCTGGAACGCGATGCCGATCAGTCGGCATTCGACAAGCTGGTGGCCGACCATGCCGGGCGCGGGCCGGAGAAGATCGCGATGGGGCCGCGCTGCCTCTACATCGATTACGTGGACGGCGCGGGCCATTCCAAGCTCACCAATGCCTTCATTGAGCGGCGTCTCGGCTGCCGGGGCACCGCGCGCAACGTGCGCTCGCTCGCGCGGATCGCCGCGAAGATGGCATGAAAAAGGGCGGGCCGCGCGAGCGGCCCGCCCTCTGATCCCGCCAGTCGGCCTTAGCGGAACTGGCCCGCCAGCACCGAGGCGACGATACCGCTGGTGATGCCCACGAGCAGCATGTCGTTGCCCGAGCGCACGTAGTGGTAGCCGCGCGGCGGCGCCTTAACGTTGCGGTACTTGCGATAGTCGACGACCTGATAGTTGCGCGCATAGCGGCGATCGAACTTCTGGCCCTTGCGGAAGGACTTGTAGGTCGTCTTCTGCGTCACGACGGTCTTGTGCGGGCCGCGATCGTCGCGATTTCCACGATCGTCGTGGTGGGCGGGCTGCGCCATGGCAGGCGCTGCGGCGATGCCGGGGACCAGCAGCGCGGCGCTGAGCAGGGCGGCGGTGAACTTTTTCATGGTGCGACTCCTTTGACGGCACGTTTCATCCGGGATAACGCCAAGAGCCGGGTAAGGAGGCGTAACAGTTTGTTGCAAATTGTCGCGCCCGGCCCACATGGACGCATCAAATGGCAAAAAACCAGACAACTCCCGAACAGCACTCCGTCCGCCTCCTCAAGGTGGGTGAGCAGGTGCGCCACGTCATTTCCGAGATTCTCGCCCGCCAGCAGGTCCACGACGACACGCTGAGCGCGCATACGGTCTCCGTCACCGAAGTGCGCATGACACCCGATCTGCGGCAGGCCGCCGTCTTCGTGAAGCCCTTGCTGGGCGAGCACGAGGAGGAAGTGCTCAAGGCGCTGCGGACCAACACCGCCTATTTCCAGCGCGAGGTCGCCCAGCGGCTCAAGCTGAAGTTCGCGGCCAAGATCCAGTTCCGCTCCGACCAGACGTTCGACGAGGCGAGCCGCATCGACGCGCTGCTCAACGACCCGCGCGTGAAGCGCGACCTCGAGGGCTGACCGTCCGCACCGCCGGGACGATCACCCGGCGCTGCCTCTTCCTCCGCTCGCCCGGCCCGCTACCCTGATCGCAATTCGATGATCGGGAGAGCGGGTATGCGCGACATGGTGTTCCTCCATGGCGGCGGACAGGGCGGCTGGGTCTGGGAGGAGACGATCGCGGCGGTCGGGCGTCAGTCCGGCGGGGCAGTGCGCTGCCTTGCGCTGGATGCACCCGGTTGCGGCGCGAAGCGCGGCGTGGATACCGCCGCCTATGCCTTCGCCGACACGACGCGCGAACTGATCGGCGACATCCTCGCCTCCGGGCTGCGCGAGGTCATGCTGGTGGGCCATTCACAGGCAGGCATGACGATCCCGCACATGGCCGAGCTTGCGCCCGGCGGCCTCATCGGCAAGCTGGCCTACGTCACCTGTTCGGCGCCCCTGCCGGGCCTGACGACGCTCGATCAGATGGGGCGCGGGCCGCGCGGGTCGAGTGTCGAGGAAGTCGGCTATCCATCCGGGTCCGAAGCCGAGCGCTACGCAACCATGTTCTGCAACGACATGGAGGAGGGCGAGGCGGCAGCCTTCCTTGGAAAGCTCGGCCACGACGGATGGCCCGCGAGCGCCTATACCTACAGCGAATGGCGCTACGACCACTTGCGCGCGATCCCGGCCTGCTACGTCGTCGCCTTGCGCGACATGGCCTTGCCGGCTTCGTGGCAGGAGCGCTTCGCCGACCGGCTTCATGCGCGCCGACTGCACCGCATCGATGCCGGGCATCAGGTCATGAATACCCGTCCCGAAGCGCTCGCCGAAGTGCTGCTGGCCGAGGCGCGGTCCTGACCGGCCGGCCTGTCAGTCCGTCTCGAACGCCAGCGTCGCTGCCTGCCAGTCTCTGGTAAGCAGGGCCTGGGCGCCGATGCGGAAACGCCAGGCGCCGGTTTCCTCCCATGCCCATTCCATCAGGTCGTCGTAGCCGAGTTGCAGCAGCAGGACTTCGCTGCCGTCGGTTTCGGCGTCGAGCATCCGGTGGTGATGGACGGGCGGCATGCGGTATTCGCGGTTGATCCGTGAGAGCACGGCGTCCGGCACGGCGGCGAGGGTTTCGGGTGGGCCGGACACCATCGTGCGCAGCGAGATCGTCGCGAGGTCGGCAAGCGTGCCGGGCAGGTGCGCCTGCACCACTTCGCCGTACCTCTCGTGCAGCTCGGCGAGGATGTCGCCGACCACCGCAAGTTCCTCGGCCGTCAGGCGCTTCATCGGCTCGCGCCCGGCGATGAACTGGTCGAGCGCGGCGACCATAGCGGGCAGCGCGGCGCATTGGTCCTGAAGCAGCGCGTATTCGCCCTCGATCTGCTCGGCGATCTCCTGCGCATCTTCCAGTGCGTAGGGGATCGCGGCCGCATCGGTGCGCAGTCGGGCGATTTCCGCGTTCTGGCGCGCCATCTCGTCACGGCGGCGGGAAAGCAGGCGCGGCGCCTCGTCGAGCGCCTCGTGCAGGCGGTCGGACAAATGGATCACCGCATGCCACCACAGGGCCTCGACCGGAGCGCCGACGCCCGCCGCGTAGAAGGTATGATCACGCAAGGCCGCGCCGAGGCGGACGGCGAGCGCCGCGTCGCTCTGCGGGCCGGTCGGGTCGAGCGCCACCGGGCTCACCGGCCAGAACGGGAAGAACCAGCGGGTCAGGCGGGTATGGCGGGTGGGGAAGGGCAGCCCTCCCTCGTCATAGGCGGGGGGTAGATCGGTGGGCGGGTCTGTGAAGTCGTGGATGCCCTCCGGCACGGCGACGACTGCACCCGCGCCGAGGAAGAACGCCAGCGATCCACTGCGCGGCAGCGGCATGTCCGGGCGGGCGGCGGCGAGTTCGGACAAGTTGATCTGCGCCGCGAAGGGCAGCGGCGTCCCCGCTTCGTCGCGCGGCCATTCGGCATTGCCGAGGCGCGGCAGGCCGCCGAGCCAACTGGCATCGCCGAACCAGTCGCGCCGCCGCTCCCGCTGCTTGCGCACGAGCACGACGGGGGCAGACGCCACCGTCGGCTGCGGGGGGAGGGCGGGGGCTTCCGGCTCGTCCGCGGGCTCTTCGGTGGCAGGCTCCTCGAACGGGAGGGCGTCTTCTTCGAGGCTCTCTTCGTCAACCGGTTCCGGTTCGGCGGTGAGCTTGCGGCGGCGGCGGCCGAATTGCTGCGGTGCGACTTGCGGTTGATACGTCAGTCGTTCCGCGGGTTTGCCGCGCACCGCGAGCGCTGCCAGCACGGCAAGGCCGATCCCGGCCATCAGCAGCGCGAAGACGGCCGCATTGCGCCCCTGCATGCCGATCACGCGCTCGGCGAGCGGATCGAGCGAGGCATACTGCCCGCCCAGCGGCGCGAGCGCCAGCCAGGCAGCAAGGAGCGCGGGCAGCGCAAAGGCCGCCAGCGCGGCGATCAATTTCTTCATGCGCCCGGCTTCTTCATGACCACGGCCTCATCCGGCACTCCCTTGGACTTCGATCTTGATTGTTAAGGGCAATTGACCCGGGGAGAAGCCCGGGAAAGACCGTGCGCCGCATTCGGGGCGGTGTTATCCCCAGCAACCGATGGCCAAGCTCTATTTCTACTACGCCAGCATGAACGCGGGCAAATCGACGACGCTGCTGCAGGCAGCCTTCAACTACCGTGAGCGGGGTATGAAGACGATGCTGTGGACCGCCGCGATAGACGATCGCAGCGCCGGAATGGGCGCCGATCACGCGATCGAAAGCCGCATCGGCCTGCATGCCTCGGCGCACCGGTTCGGCCCGTTGACCGACTTGTGCGAACAAGTGCGCGCCGCCCACGCGGTGGAGCCGCTGTCCTGCGTGCTGGTGGACGAAGCGCAGTTCCTCACCGCTGCGCAGGCGTGGCAATGCGCGGACATCGCCGACAAGGTGGGCATTCCGGTCCTCTGCTACGGCCTGCGCACCGATTTTCGCGGCGATCTGTTCCCCGGAGCGGCGATCCTGCTGGGGATCGCGGACTCGCTCATCGAGCTCAAGGCGGTGTGCCACTGTGGGCGCAAGGCGTCGATGAACTTGCGCGTGGATGACGGCGGCCGGGCCGTCAGCGAGGGCGCGCAGACCGAGATCGGCGGCAACGACCGCTACGTGGCGCTGTGTCGCCGCCATTTCAGCGAGGCGCTGGGGCGGTAGGGCTATTCGGACTGCCCATTGCGGACATTGCCTGATCCTCCCTGTCGCGCAGCGATGGGGAGGGGGGACGCCGACGCAGTCGGTGGTGGAGGGGGCAAACCCCTCCGTCAGCCCTGCGGGCTGCCACCTCCCCATTCCTTCGGAACAGGGAGGATAAAGCGGCCGCTTCCCGTCAAAAGCGTGCCTGGATCAATTTTAATCCGGGTATATTGACAATTTCATCCGGGTTAATGTAGCGGCGCTGTCCGAAAGGAAGTGCCCATGGCCGTCACCGTATTCTACAAGGACGACGTGATCGCGCGCGGACAGCCGGGGGATTTCACCCAGGCCCTGAGGGATTTTGCGCGCGATCTCGGTCCGCTCGCCCGCAGCAGCGATCTGCTCGCCTTCGACGACGATACCGGGCGGCAGGTCGATCTCGACCTGACCGAACCCGCCGCACCGCGTCCGCGCGGGCGGCCCTCGCTCGGCGTGGAGGCGCGCGAGGTCACGCTGTTGCCGCGCCATTGGGAATGGCTGGCCGGCCAGCCCGGCGGCGCCGCGG